>NZ_JBSFJF010000018.1:0-133390 GCF_053597915.1 Streptomyces sp. NPDC001219
ATCCCCCCCGCGGCCGCCCCACAGGGGTACCCCACCGGGGGGGGGCCCGCCGTCGTGGAACCTGTCGGCTAGGTCAGCTCGGTGGTCTTCTTGGCCGTCGCCCACTCCTGCTGGGTGACCAGGTCGGCCCGCACCTCGGCGAGCTGGACGGCCACCGCCGAGGGCGCGGTGCCGCCCCGGCCGCTGCGCGAGGCGAGCGCGCCGGGGACGTTGAGGACGCCGCGGACCTCCGGGGTCAGATGCGGGGAGATCTTCGCGAACTGCTCGTCGGTGAGCTGGTCCAGCTCGATGCCGTGCGCCTCGCACTCCTTGACGCACTCGCCCGCGACCTCGTGCGCCACCCGGAACGGCACACCCTGCCTGACCAGCCACTCCGCGATGTCGGTGGCCAGCGAGAAACCGGCCGGCGCCAGCTCCTCCATGCGCTCGCGGTGGACGGTCAGGGTGGCCATCATCCCGGTGAACGCCGGGAGCAGCACCTCCAGTTGGTCGCAGGAGTCGAAGACCGGCTCCTTGTCCTCCTGGAGGTCGCGGTTGTACGCGAGCGGCAGCGCCTTGAGGGTGGCCAGCAGCCCGGTCAGGTTGCCGATCAGGCGCCCCGACTTGCCCCGCGCCAGTTCGGCGATGTCCGGGTTCTTCTTCTGCGGCATGATCGACGAGCCGGTCGAGAAGGCGTCGTGGAGCGTGACGAAGGAGAACTCCTTCGTGTTCCAGAGGATGACCTCCTCGGCGATCCGGGAGAGGTTCACCCCGATCATCGCCGTGATGAAGGCGAACTCCGCGACGAAGTCACGGGAGGCCGTGCCGTCGATGGAGTTGCCGGCCGAGCCGTGCTCGAAGCCGAGGTCGGCGGCGACCGCCTCCGGGTCGAGGCCGAGCGAGGAGCCGGCCAGCGCGCCCGAGCCGTACGGGGAGACGGCGGTGCGCTCGTCCCACTGCCGCAGCCGCTCCGCGTCCCGGGACAGCGACTGCACATGCGCCAGCACATGGTGGGCGAAGAGCACCGGCTGGGCGTGCTGGAGGTGGGTGCGGCCCGGCATCGCCACGTCCGGGTGGGTCTCGGCGAGGCCCAGCAGCGCCTCCTGGAGGTCGGCGATCAGCCCGCCGATGATCCGGGCGTGGTCGCGCAGGTACATCCGGAAGAGCGTGGCGACCTGGTCGTTACGGGACCGGCCGGCCCGCAGCTTGCCGCCGAGGTCCGGGCCGAGCCGCTCCAGCAGCCCGCGCTCCAGGGCGGTGTGCACGTCCTCGTCGGCGACGGTGCCGGTGAACGAACCGTCGGCGACGTCCGCGGCGAGCTGGTCGAGCCCGGCGAGCATCCGGGTCAGCTCGTCCTCGGTGAGCAGGCCCGCCTTGTGGAGCACCCGGGCGTGCGCACGGGAGCCGGCGATGTCGTACGGGGCCAGCCGCCAGTCGAAGTGGACCGACGCCGACAGCTGGGCCAGCGCCTCTGCCGGACCGTCGGCGAACCGGCCGCCCCAGAGCCGGACGTCACCGCTGTTGCTGCTCACTGCTGCTCCTCAAGGCTGCTGCTGTGGATGTACGGCCGCCTCCCCGCCACAGGTGCGGGGAGGCGGCATCGTAGGAGGTAACGAGAGGGATCAGGCCAGGTCGCGCTTGGCCGCGATCTTGCTCGACATCCCGAAGAGCTCGATGAAGCCCTTGGACAGCGACTGGTCGAAGGTGTCGCCGGTGTCGTACGTGGCGAGGTTGAAGTCGTACAGCGACTGGTCGGACTTCCGGCCGGTGACGACCGCGCGGCCACCGTGCAGGGTCATCCGGATGTCGCCGGACACGGCCTGGTTGGCCTCGTTGATGAAGCCGTCCAGAGCCCGCTTGAGCGGCGAGAACCACAGGCCGTCGTAGACCAGCTCGCCCCAGCGCTGCTCGACCTGCCGCTTGTAGCGGGCCAGTTCACGCTCGACGGTGACGCTCTCCAGCTCCTGGTGCGCGGTGATCAGCGCGATGGCGCCGGGCGCCTCGTAGACCTCACGGGACTTGATGCCGACCAGCCGGTCCTCGACCATGTCGATCCGGCCGATGCCCTGGGCGCCGGCCCGCTCGTTGAGCTGCTGGATGGCCTGCAGGACGGTGACGGGCCTGCCGTCGAGGGCGACCGGGACGCCTTCCTTGAAGGTGATGACGACCTCGTCGGCCTCCCGCTGGACGGCCGGGTTCTCGGTGTACTCGTACACGTCCTCGATCGGCGCGTTCCAGATGTCCTCCAGGAAGCCGGTCTCCACGGCCCGCCCGAAGACGTTCTGGTCGATGGAGTACGGCGACTTCTTGGTGGTCGCGATCGGGAGGTTCTTCTCCTCGCAGAACGCGATCGCCTTGTCCCGGGTCATCGCGTAGTCGCGGACCGGGGCGATGCACTTCAGGTCGGGGGCGAGGGAGGAGATGCCGGCCTCGAAGCGGACCTGGTCGTTGCCCTTGCCGGTGCAGCCGTGGGCGACGGTGGTGGCGCCGTGCTTCTTCGCGGCGGCGACCAGGTGCTTGACGATGGTCGGCCGGGAGAGCGCCGAGACCAGCGGGTAGCGGTCCATGTACAGGGCGTTCGCCTTGATCGCCGGGAGGCAGTACTCGTCGGCGAACTCGTCCTTGGCGTCCGCGACCTCGGCCTCGACCGCACCGCAGTCGAGCGCACGCTTGCGGATGACGTCCAGGTCCTCGCCGCCCTGGCCGACGTCCACGGCAACGGCGATGACCTCGGCGCCCGTCTCC
This sequence comes from Streptomyces sp. NPDC001219, assembly GCF_053597915.1. Taxonomy (NCBI): domain Bacteria; kingdom Bacillati; phylum Actinomycetota; class Actinomycetes; order Kitasatosporales; family Streptomycetaceae; genus Streptomyces; species Streptomyces sp. NPDC001219. The sequence goes on from NZ_JBSFJF010000018.1 coordinate 2,725, forward strand.
TCGGCGATCCAGCCGATACAGACGGAGGTGTCCAGGCCGCCCGAGTAGGCGAGTACGACGCGCTCGGTCACGGGTTTCTCCTTACGGTGCATACGCTGATGGGTATAAGTATGCACTCCACCGTATGTTTCGTCAACGCGTCGGAGATTATGCAGGTCAGCGGCGCGTCACCGGCGTGGCGCGGAGCCTCAGGAGCCCTCCCGGAGCACCTCGATCAGGACGTTCACATGGCTCACCGACACGTCCTTGGTGGCGGTCAGCAGCGTCAGCGGCCCCTGCGCGGCCCGCTCCCGCAGCCCCTCCAGCGCCGGCCGCACCGCCTCCCGCGCCAGCTCCTCGCGGTACCGCTCGGCGAACTCCGCGAACCGCGGCTCCTCGTGATGGAACCAGCGCCGCAGCTCCGACGACGGCGCCACGTCCTTACACCACTCGGTCAGCCGCGCGTCCGCCTTGGACAGCCCGCGCGGCCACAGCCGGTCGACCAGCACCCGCGCCCCGTCCGACGGCTCCGGCGCCTCATAGACCCGGCGCACCCGGAGGGCGTCCGCAGGGAGATTTTCACCCATACCCCATCGAAACACGACCACGGGAACCCCGCCGGGAGGCCGGGAAGCGCCCCCCGCGGGTCCCGCTTTGGATTCATGGCCCCGGACAGGGTATTTTTCTTCTGCACGCCCCGGCCGGGACTCTTCCGGCCGGTATGAGCACCGGGACGTGGCGCAGCTTGGTAGCGCACTTGACTGGGGGTCAAGGGGTCGCAGGTTCAAATCCTGTCGTCCCGACGGTGCAGTAAGGGCTTCGGCCCAGGTGAAGGGCCCTGTCTCACTTCGGTGAGACAGGGCCCTTGATCGTTCCTACGGTGGCTGTGTCACCTCTGCGCACAGCTCTTCTGGATCACCCAAGCGGCGAACGGTCCGCCGCGCCGGTCCGAGCGGGCCCCGTCGGGCAGGGGGCAGCGCCTGCCCCTATCAAAGGCGACTGGCGAACGAGGTGCCGGTGAAGCAACCTGAGGGAGAGTGACGCAGCCTCAAGGGTTGTCCGTCACGAGGGGGCCATCTCGTTTCCGGTGACTAGGAGAGAACCATGGCCGCTCAGTACCCGCCCGACAAGGACGCCGAGTTCTTTGCCGGTATCACGCAGGTATTTGAGAAGTACCCCGAAGCGGCGGAGCGATACGCACTCGCGAGCCTTGATCTGGAGCACGAGTTGGGAATCGACTTCTCTGAGCAATATGGAGTCCGACGCATCGAAGGGAACACGATCGTCACCGACTTCCACAACCGTGAGACGGACCCTCCGGTGATCCGCGCCCGGCTGTGCGATCTGTGGGAAATGCAGGGCGGCCAAGTGGTGTGCGTGGCTTGGCACGAGGCGGAGGAGTAATCGCGGACGGTCAGCTCTCCCCCGCCGGCGACCCGCTGAGCTTTCAGCCTCTGGGGGTCAAGAGGGGCGCAGGTTCAATCCTGTCGTCCCGGCGGTGCAAAAAATGGACTGAGAGCCCAGGTCAGGGCCTTGTTCCCACTTCGGCAGGAACAAGGCCCTTGATCGTTTTCTGCGGGCCAGTGCCTTACCCGCGAGGATCGGCGTAGTAGTCGGCCAGCATTTCCGAGGGCCAGGCGGGCTCACTTACGTCGCCCTGCGGACCCATTGCGGCGAACCACGGCTTGATGTCCAGGACTGGGGTGCCGTCCACGGCATCCAGCGCTTCCACGTGCAGATCCAGGCCGTCCACCTTGACCAGACGGCACCGCGAGACGCCCAGCCAGTTCATTCGGCGCATATTGCGATGGGCGAAGATGCCGCCCGCCGGCCAGTCGGGGTTGCTGCGGGGGCGCCGGGGCTCCGGGTGCAGATCGGTGGGGTCGGTCAGGTGGAAGCGAAAGACGACCTCGATGTGGGAGAAGTCCTCCAGCCCGATAACGGAGCCCTCGGTGAATTGATCCGGGTCGATACGGATGATGGAGCGGGTGCCGCCCCAGTAGTCGTCCGTGGGCTCGGCGCGTCCGCCCACCACGTGGGCGACGGGGACGACCGTGAACTCTTCTGTCATGGGGCGGAACTCCTCGGGAAGGGGGCCGGAAGTACGGAAGTGGGTGGGCGGGCGGCTCTGCACGGCCGCCCACGGTCACGAAAGCGGCAGGTCCACCAGCATCACCGCGAACACCGGGGAGTCGGGGAAGGGCTGGCGCTCGCCCACCTTCCGGTACCCCCAGGATTCGTACAGGGCCTGGACCTTGGGGTGTGTCACGTCCACCAGCAGCGCCGCGAGATCCGCTCCCTTGGCGTTCATCAATGCCCGGTGCAGCCGCGCGGATGTGCCCGTCTTCCGCCACCGCTCGCGCACCATCAGTTCCGAGAAGTGGAAGGTGCGGCTCTTCTCCGGCGCCGCGTCCAGGTGCTCACGCCACCATTCACGGCCCTCGGCCCCGGGGGCTCCGTAGGCGAAGCCCACCACCTCTTCACCGTCGTACGCGATCACGCAGGAGAACTCGGGGTGTCCGCCCCAGTGGTCGACGAACCAGGGGAACTTCTGCCGGAACTCGTCGTCCGACATCTGATCGGCGTGCACATCGGCGTGCACGTCGAGCAGCGTCTGCCGGATCTCCGGCAGGTCGCCGTGGCCGTAGTGGCGCAGTTCCAGAGCGGATGTCATCAGGTGTGGCTCCATTCCGATCGGTAGCGGTCCTTCCACTCGCGCGCGATGCCTGAGTCCGGCGCGAGGGTGGTCAAGTCGCGGTAGAAGTCGCCTAGGTAGCAACGCATCCGGCCCGGCAGGGGATCGCCGCCCATCAGCACGAACACCTGCTCCGCCGTGGCGCACGCCTGCTCCTCGTCCCGTTGGTGAAGCTGCGCGAGAGCGAGCCGGAGCGTGGCCAGAGCGCGGTTCCGGCGGAACTGCTGTGGGATGGCCGCCAGGGCACGGTGTGACGCCGCCTCGGCCACTGTGGCGTCCCCGAGGTGATCCCGGACAATGGAGGTGATGGCCATCAGCTCGGCCGGGCCGTAGAAGGCCACCCAGGACGGCCGGGGCTCGTCCACGGACGCGTTCGCCAGCGCCTCTTCCGCGCACCCCAGGGACCGCAGGGCACCCCGCCGGTCCCCGACGCTTGAGTGCCCGATCGCCGTGCGCGCGTGGGCCAGGGACGCAAACAGCGGGTCGCGGCGCGTGACGGCTGTCGCCTGCGCAGCCCGGCCCGCATCCACGGCCTGCGCATACTCCCCACGATGGACCGCGAGCATGGCATGCGAGTTCCACACCCGCAGTTCCGCCACGGGGTCGTTCCCCATGCCCGCCAGATACAGCGCCCGATTGAGATGAGCCTGCGCACGGTCGCTCTGACGCGCGTCCACGGCTGACCAAGCTGCCTGCGCGGTGTAGTTCGCAGCCACACTGAAGAGCCGCTGCCGGATGCGCTGGGACGCCGCCCGCTTCTGTAGCTCCAGGGCCTCCGCGGCACCCGACAGGGCGGTCCGCTCCAGCGCCTCGTGCCCGCCTTTGGCGGCGTCCAGGGCGGTGAGGGCGTCCAGGCCGCTGCGGAGGCGGATGACCTCGGAGGTGCCGACGGCGTACGGGCGGGCGGCGACCAGGGGTACGACGGCTGCCGTTGTTCCGGTGGCGGCGGTGAGGAAGTGTCTGCGACGCACGGGATGATCCTCCGTCCTGTGGGGGCCACATCTGCCCGCCGGAGGAGCGAAGCCCAACTCCTCGGCGGTGCATCCGAATACTGCCTCCAAGGCTTCCCGCTGCCGGGGGTGCGGCCAGCAGGTCTTTCCGGTCAGCCAGTGGCGCACGGTGCGGTCGCTGACGGTGCCCGCCCGGCCGAGCGAGCGGAGATAGTCGTTCACCTGCTCGGCCAACTCGGCCTGTGTTAAGCCCGCTTCTCCGAGGGCTTCGGCAAGACTCTCGTTCGCCTTCACGCTGGCACGGTAGCCGGATCGCGAGGGTCGGTGTCCCGGACTGCGCCGAAATTTCCGGTCGGCCGTACCGCATGCGGCGGCAGACTTTCCTCCCGGCACATGACAGTCCGTCGTTGGATGCGTACGAGGGGTCGCGGCCGGAACGGTGCGGCGGCCTCAAGGAAAGAGGCCCACCCTCCCCCGGCTTCGGGGAAAGCGGGCCGTACCTCACAGCCCACCACCGACGAGGTCCCGATGACCATGACCGCATCGCGCGCCACCGGACACCCCGGATACAGCGAAACGCTGCTGCGCAGACCCGAGAGCGTGGCCGTCGCCCGCCGTCTGGTGCGCTGCGCGCTGGCGGCCTGGGGCATGGAGGAACTGGCCGACGACGGAGCCGTGGTGGTCTCCGAGTTGGTGACGAACGCCGTGCAGCACGCACGGAGCGAGGTGATCCGGCTCGTCGTCAGCCGACCCGGCCCGGCAACGGTGCGGATCGGGGTGGTGGACAAGTCGAAGGCGCCCCCAGAGCACCGCTGGTCAGGGAACGAGGACGACAGCGGGCGGGGCCTCGTGCTGGTGGCCGGACTGACGGCCGTCTGGGGCAGCGACCCACTCCCCTGGGGCAAGCGGGTCTGGGGCGAACTGCGCAGGAAGGACAGCCGGTGAACGGCGCGGGGAAGCCCTGGGTGGGTGATCTGGTGCATGACGACGGCGCCGACCGGACCGGGATCGTCAGCGATGTACGCGACGGCGTTTATGTGCTGCGGCCGGACAACGGGCCGGGCCACTGGCTCTGCGACGTCCCCGGCCGGCTGACGGTCGTCGTTCCGCGTGGAGAGCGGCGTGACGGCTGAGGTGGGGTGAGGTGCGAACCCGGCCGCCCGAGGGTGTGAAGGCCCGTACGGGGCGGCCGGGTTCATGGCCGGGTCCGCGGCCCGGTGTCTACGGCACCGGTGGGACAGGGCCCGACAGGTCGCGCCGGTCCGCGAGGTCGCGTCGGTCGGAGAGATCGCGCTGGTCGGAGAGGTCGCGCTGGTGGGGGATCACGATCTCCTCCGGCTTCTGGAGGGCGACGGTGCGGGCCGGGGAGGGGATGCGGATGCCCTCGTCCCGGTAGCGCTGGTGGAGGCGCTTGATGAACTCGTGCTTGATCCGGTACTGGTCGCTGAACTCGCCGACGCCCAGGATCACCGTGAGGCCGATCCGGGAGTCGCCGAAGGTGTGGAAGCGGACGGCGGCCTCGTGGTCGGGGTCGCCGCCGTTGACGTCCTTCATCACGCTGTCGATGACCTCGGTGGTGACCCGCTCGACATGGTCGAGGTCGCTGTCGTAGCCGACGCCCACCTGCACCAGGATCGTCAACTTCTGTTCCGGGCGGGTGAAGTTGGTCATGTTGGTGCCGGCCAGCTGGGTGTTGGGGATGATCACCAGGTTGTTGGAGAGCTCCCGCACCACGGTGTTACGCCAGTTGACGTCGACGACATAGCCCTCCTCGCCGCTGCTGAGCCGGATGTAGTCACCGGGCTGGACAGTCTTCGAGGCGAGGATGTGCACGCCGGCGAAGAGGTTGGCGAGGGTGTCCTGGAGCGCCAGGGCGACGGCGAGGCCACCCACGCCGAGTGCGGTGAGCAGCGGGGCGATGGAGATGCCCAGGGTCTGGAGGACCACCAGGAAGCCCATCGCCAGCACGATGATGCGGGTGATGTTGGCGAAGATGGTGGCCGATCCTGCCACCCCGGACCGGGACTGCGCGAAGGACTTCACCACTCCGGTGATCACCCGGGCCGCGGTGAGCGTGACGACCAGGATGAGCAGCACCGTCAGCGTCCGGCTGACGGTGCGTCCGACCGTCTCCGTCAGCGGCAGCGCAGCGGCTGCCGCCGCCAGACCACCGGTGACCGCCGTCCAGGGCACCACCGCGCGCAGCGCGTCGACGAGGACGTCGTCCCCACTCCACCGGGTCTTGAGGGCGTGTTTGCCCAGCCAGCGCAGGGTCACCCGCAGCAGCAGGGCGGTGATGACGCCGGCGGCCAGCGCGGCGCCGGCCACGATCAGGTCGTGCAGTGTCACAGCGCGGTTCACCGGCCGGCTCCTCCCGCGACCGGGAGGAACGGACGTGCTATGAGCCGGATGTGATGTCTCGTCACCATGCCACCTGCTTGTCTCTAGGGCTGTGAAGGCGCCGGGACATCCGTGGACGTCCCGGCGCGAACTGCCATCCTGCCGTATGCGGTTCGGCGGGGAGAGAGTGGCTCGGGTGGATGCTCCGCACAACCGCCGCCCGGGGGCGGGGCGAGGCGCTCCGGGGGTGACGAGAGGCCCCCGGGGAGCGCGTGCGGAGGGGCTCAGTGCGCCTTCTGCGCCAGGCGCAGGAGGTGGTCGGCGAGGGCCTGGCCGCCTGCCGGGTCGCGGCTGATGAGCATCAGGGTGTCGTCCCCGGCGATGGTGCCGAGGATGTCGTGCAACTCGGCCTGGTCGATGGCCGAGGCCAGGAACTGGGCGGCGCCCGGTGGGGTGCGCAGGACCACGAGGTTGGCGGAGGCCTCGGCGGAGATGAGGAGTTCGCTTGAGAGGCGGCGCATCCGCTCCTCCTTGGCGGACTCGCCCAGCGGCGCCCGCGGTTTGCGGTCGCCGCCCTCGCTGGGCACCGCGTAGATCAGCTCGCCGCCGGTGTTGCGGATCTTCACCGCGCCCAGTTCGTCCAGATCGCGGGAGAGCGTCGCCTGGGTGACGGACAGGCCGTCGTCGGCGAGCAGCTTGGCGAGCTGGCTCTGGGAGCGGACCGGCAGCCGGTTGAGGATGTCCACGATCCGGCGGTGGCGGGCGGTGCGGGTCTGCGGAACGGCCTGGCCGCCGTTCTGCAGCTCGTTGTCCTGCGGCTCGGTCATCGTTGTCGTCAGTCTCCGGCTCGTCGTTCCCCGTCGGCCCCTTGGCGGGCCGTGTTGAGGACGCCGGGCAGCTTCCGGAGGAACTCCTCCGCTTCCTCGTCGGTGAGGATCAGCGGCGGGGCGAGCCGGACGACGTCCGGCGCGACCGCGTTCACCAGGAGGCCCGCGTCCTGAGCCGCCTGCTGCACCTGCGGCGCGAGCGACTCCGTCAAGACGATACCCAGGAGCAGCCCCGCACCGCGGACCTGACCGACCAAGGGGTGCCCCAGGGCCTCGGTCCCGGTGCGCAGCCGCTCGCCGACGCGCTTGACGTTCTCCAGGACGCCGTCCGCCTCGATGGTGTCCAGGACGGCGAGGGCGGCGGCGCAGACGACCGGGTTGCCGCTGAACGTCGAGCCGTGCGCACCGGGCGTGAGCAGCTCGGCGGCCGGGCCGAAGGCCAGCGTCGCGCCGATCGGCAGTCCGCCGCCGAGGCCCTTGGCGAGGGTGATGATGTCCGCCTCGACGCCCTGGGCCTGGGACTCCAGCCAGTTGCCGGTCCGGCCGATGCCGGTCTGGATCTCGTCGAGGACGAGCAGGGTGCCGGTGGCGGCGGTGATCTCGCGGGCGGCCTGGAGGTAGCCGGGCGGCGGGACGATGACGCCGTTCTCGCCCTGGACGGGTTCCAGGATGACGAAGGCGGTGTCGGTGGTGACGGCGGCGCGGAGGGCGTCCACGTCGCCGTACGGGACGTAGTCGACGTCGCCGGGCAGCGGGGCGAACGGGGCCTGCTTGGCGGGCTGGCCGGTGAGCGCCAGGGCGCCCATGGTGCGGCCGTGGAAGCCGCCGGCGGTGGAGACCATGTGGGTGCGCCCGGTCAGCCGGCCGATCTTGAAGGCGGCCTCGTTTGCCTCGGCGCCCGAGTTGGAGAAGTAGACCCGGCCGGGGCGTCCGGTCAGCGCGAGCAGCCGTTCGGCGAGGGCCACGGTGGGCTCGGCGACGAAGAAGTTCGAGACATGGCCGAGGGTGGCGACCTGGTCGGAGACCGCGCGGACCACCGCGGGGTGGGCGTGCCCGAGGGAGTTGACCGCGATGCCGCCGAGGAAGTCGAGGTAGGCGTTGCCGTCGGCGTCCCACACGGTGGCGCCCTCACCGCGGACCAGCGGGACGCGCGGGGTGCCGAAGTTGTGCATCATGGCGCCCTGCCAGCGCCCGGTGAGGCCCGCGTTGGTCGCCGGGCCGTGGGTGTGTGCCGGGCCGCTCATGTCGCCCCCTCGATGGTGTTCGCGTCCGGCACGACCATCGTGCCGATTCCCTCGTCGGTGAAGATCTCCAGCAGGATCGAGTGCGGGACCCGCCCGTCGATGACCCGGGCGGTGTGCACCCCGTTGCGGACGGCGTGCAGACAGCCCCGCATCTTGGGCACCATGCCGCTGGCCAGGTCGGGCAGCAGCTTCTCCAGCTCGGTGGCGGTCAGGCGGGAGATCACCTCGTCGCTGTTCGGCCAGTCCTCGTAGAGGCCCTCGACGTCGGTGAGCACCATCAGCGTCTCGGCGCCGAGTGCGGCGGCCAGGGCGGCCGCGGCGGTGTCGGCGTTGACGTTGAAGATGCCGGAGGCGTCGTCCTCGTCGCTGCTGCGGGCGATGGAGGAGATGACCGGGATACGGCCGTCGTCCAGGAGCGCCTGGACCGCGCCGGGGTCGATGGCGGTGATCTCGCCGACCCGGCCGATGTCCACCCGCTCGCCGTCGATCTGCGCGAAGTGCTTGGTCGCGGCCATCAGATGGGCGTCCTCGCCGGTCATGCCGACGGCGAGCGGGCCGTGCTCGTTGAGCAGTCCGACCAGCTCCCGCTGCACCTGGCCGGCCAGCACCATCCGTACGACGTTCATCGCCTCGGGGGTGGTGACCCGCAGACCGCCCTTGAACTCCGACTCCAGGCCGAGCAGGTCCAGCTGGGCGCTGATCTGCGGGCCGCCGCCGTGGACGACCACGGGGCGCAGTCCGGCGTGCCGCAGGAACACCACGTCCTGGGCGAAGGCGCGCTTGAGTTCCTCGTCGACCATGGCGTTGCCGCCGAACTTGATGACGACGGTCTTGCCGTGGTGGCGGGTCAGCCAGGGCAGCGCCTCGATGAGGGTGCGCGCCTTGGGCAGCGCCGTGTGCTTGCGGGCACTCATGCCCCGGCCTCGCTTTCCTCTGCTTGCCTGCTCATGACGAGTACGCGCTGTTCTCGTGGACGTAGTCGGCGGTCAGGTCGTTGGCCCAGATGACCGCGGACTCGGTGCCGGCGGCGAGGTCGGCGGTGATGCGGACCTCCCGGTAGCGCATGTCGACCAGGTCGCGGTCCTCCCCCACGGAGCCGTTCTTGCAGACCCAGATGCCGTTGATGGCGACGTTCAGCTGGTCGGGATCGAAGACGGCGGAGGTGGTGCCGATGGCGGAGAGCACCCGGCCCCAGTTGGGGTCCTCGCCGTGGATGGCGCACTTGAGGAGGTTGTTACGGGCGATGGAGCGGCCGACCTCGACCGCGTCGTCCTCGCTCGCCGCGCCCACGACCTCGATCCTGATGTCCTTGCTGGCGCCCTCGGCGTCCCCGATCAGCTGCCGGGCGAGGTCGTCGCAGACCGTGCGGACCGCCTCGGCGAAGGCGTCGGCGGCCGGTGTGACGCCGGAGGCGCCGGAGGCGAGCAGCAGCACCGTGTCGTTGGTCGACATACAGCCGTCGGAGTCGATCCGGTCGAAGGTGGTGCGGGTGGCGGCCCGCAGCGCCGTGTCGAGGCCGTCGGACGGCACATCGGCGTCGGTGGTCAGCACGACGAGCATGGTGGCCAGGCCCGGGGCGAGCATGCCGGCGCCCTTGGCCATGCCGCCGACCGTCCAGCCGTCCCGGGTGACGACGGCGGTCTTGTGCACGCTGTCGGTGGTCTTGATGGCGAGGGCGGCCTTCTCGCCGCCGTGCGCGCTCAGTTGGGCGACGGCCTTGTCGACGCCCGGCAGCAGCTTGTCCATCGGCAGCGTGACGCCGATCAGGCCCGTCGAGCACACGGCGATCATGCCCGCGTTGTGCCCGCCGGTCTCGTCGTACCCCGCGATGTTCAGCGAGGCGGCGACCTTCTCCGCGGTGGCGTGGGTGTCCTGGAAGCCCTTCGGGCCCGTACAGGCGTTGGCGCCACCGGAGTTGAGGACGACGGCGGACAGCTCTCCGCTCTTGAGCACCTGCTCCGACCAGAGCACCGGTGCCGCCTTGACGCGGTTGGAGGTGAAGACTCCGGCGGCGGCGCTCCGGGGCCCGTGGTTCACCACGAGGGCGAGGTCCGGGCTGCCGCTCTCCTTGATCCCGGCGGCGATGCCCGCCGCCGTGAATCCCTGTGCTGCCGTCACGCTCACTGCTGGTCCTCCGTCGCTTCTCCGGCCCCGCCGGTCACGCCCTGCTGTCCTGTGCCGGTCGGGGTCACGGCGCGACCCCGGTCGCCGGGAGCCCGGTCCCCTCGGGGAGGCCCAGGGCGATGTTCATGCTCTGTACCGCGCCGCCCGCTGTCCCCTTGGTGAGGTTGTCGAGGGCGACGATCGCGATGATCCGGCCGGCCGCGGCGTCGAGGGTCACCTGCACCTGGGCGGTGTTGGAGCCGTACACCGCGGCGGTCGCCGGCCACTGGCCCTCGGGCAGCAGCCGCAGGAACGGCTCGTCGGCCAGCGCCTTCTCGTACGCGGCGCGCACGGCCGCGGCGTCCACCCCGGGCTTCGCCTTCGCCGAGCAGGTCGCGAGGATGCCGCGCGACATGGGGGCGAGGGTCGGCGTGAAGGAGACGCTGATCCGCTCGCCGGCCACGGCGCTCAGGTTCTGGATCATCTCGGGGGTGTGCCGGTGGCCGCCGCCGACGCCGTACGGGCTCATCGAGCCCATGACCTCGGAGCCCAGCAGATGCGGCTTGAGGGCCTTGCCCGCGCCGGAGGTGCCGGTGGCCGCGACGATCACGGCCTCGGGCTCGGCGAGCCGGTCCGCGTAGGCGGGGAACAGGGCCAGCGAGACCGCGGTGGGGTAGCAGCCCGGGACCGCGATGCGCCGGGTCCCCTGCAGCGCGGCCCGGCCCCCGGGCAGTTCCGGAAGGCCGTACGGCCAGGTGCCCGCGTGGGGCGACCCGTAGAACGCCTCCCAGTCGGTGGCGTCGCTCAGCCGGAAGTCGGCGCCGCAGTCCACGACGAGCACCTCGGGCCCGAGTTCCTCGGCGACCGCGGCGGACTGGCCGTGCGGCAGCGCGAGGAAGACGACATCGTGCCCGGCCAGGACCTCGGCGGAGGTCGCCTGCAGCTCCCGGTCGGCCAGCGGACCCAGATGCGGCTGGAGCGCGCCCAGGCGCTGCCCGGCGTTGGAGTGCCCGGTCAGCGCGCCGATCTCCACCTCCGGGTGCCCCAGAAGCAGGCGCAGCACTTCACCCCCGGCATACCCGCTCGCACCGGCCACTGCTGCTCGTACCGTCATGGACCCTCCTCCTCGATGGCATGACTATACGGAATCTGGCAGGTTTATGCAATGAGGGGTCGGGTGGGGGGTGCGGTTCAGAGGCTGTTTCCACAGGCCCCGGCGGTTGAGGTTTCGGTCCCTTACTGCCTCAGGACGGAGCCAGGACGCAGAACTCGTGGCCCTCGGGGTCGGCCGGGCACGTCCACGGGACGTCGCCCTGGCCCACGTGGGCGGGCCATGCCGGCGATCCCAGGCGCCCGCACTGCAACGACTCCGGACACCCCACACCCGCCGCCCCCCATCAGGAGCGGCGGGCCCGTGTACGCGCCTCAGGCGTGCTGGGGGATCTCGTTCTTGAGGGATGTCCTGATCTGTTGCCGTAGTTCGGGGGTGTCCGTGTGGCCGTGGACGGATACCGCGTGCTCGATGGCGGCGCGGACCACTTCCTCCTCCTCGCCGGTGATGACGAGGGTGCAGTGCATCTCGCTCGGGTGGTCCCGGCAGTCGACCTTCTTCCGCATGGCGCAGCACCTCCTCCCCTCCAGTGTCGGCCGGTGGCCGCCGTCGGCCGTATACGGCGAATCCCGTATGGCGCGCGGGGCGGGCGGGCTGCTGCAGTGGGAGAGGACCAGGAGGTGAGGGCCATGGCGACGTCCGCCGAGGTCTCCCCGGGGGCGGCCCCGGACCAGGACCGGGTGCAGGAGTTCATGGAGCGGGTGATCGCCGACGGCGGGGCCGCGGTGGCCGGGCTCTGTACCTCCCTCGGCGACCGGCTCGGGCTGTACGCCGCCATGGCCGGTGCCGGTCCGCTCACCTCCGCGCAGCTCGCCGCCCGCACCGGGCTGGTCGAGCGCTACGTCCGGGAGTGGCTGGCCGCCCAGGTCGCCGGCGAGTACGTCACCTACGCGCCCGGCACCGACACCTACCTGCTGCCCGCCGAGCACGCCGCGGTCCTGGCGGACCCCCAACTGCCCACGTACGCGGCGGGCTTCTTCACCGCCATGCAGGCGCTCTACGCCACCGAGGACGCCCTAATGGACGCCTTTCGCACCGGCGAGGGCGTCGGCTGGGAGGAGCACGGCCCGGCGCTGTTCGCCGGCACCGCGAAGTTCTTCCGCCCCGGTTACGCGGCCTCCCTGGTCCCGGAGTGGCTGGCCGCCCTGGACGGCGTGCAGGAGAAGCTGGAGCGCGGGGCACGGGTCGCGGACATCGGCTGCGGATACGGCTACTCCACGACGCTGATGGCGCAGGCCTTCCCCCGGTCGCACTTCCACGGCTTCGACTTCCACCGCCCGTCCATCGAGGCGGCCCGCGGCATCGCGGAGGAGGAGGGGCTGGCCGACCGGGTCAGCTTCGAGGTCGCCACCGCCCAGGACTTCCCGGGCGAGGACTTCGACCTGATCACCTTCTTCGACTGTCTGCACGACACCGGCGATCCGGGCGGGGCGCTGCACCACGCCGAGCACGCGCTGGCCGACGGCGGGGTCTGCATGGTCGTCGAGCCGAACGCCTCGGAGCACGCCGAGGAGAACATCCACCCCGTCGGCCGGGCGCTGACCGCCGCCTCGGTCGCCGTCTGCCTGCCGTCCGCGCTGGCCCAGCACGGACCGCAGGCCCTGGGAAACCACGCGGGTGAGGAGGCGATGCGGGAGATCGCCGACGAGGCCGGCCTGCACCACTGGCGACTCGCCGCCGAGAGCCCCGTCAACCGCGTCTATGCCGTCGGGCGCTGAGCCGCCTGACGCGCCCGGCCGGTCTTCCCCCGGCCGGCCGGGTGGGGCCCGTTTGACGGGCCCCCGCCCCCTCGGCACGCTGGACATATGACCGCGGCCGCGGAGGCCGGCCTGCGACGCATTCTCGCCGTCGTGGACCTCCTGATCGATGCCGTCGACGAGGAGACCCTTGTTCCGGCACTGCTTCCGCTGCTGCTCGGCGCGGTCCCCGGCGACAGCATCATCTGGTCTCCCCGGGCCGGCTCCGCCGACCAGCCGCTCACCCTGCCCGCCGGTCTGCTGACCCCGGAGGTACGGGAGGCCTTCGCCCGGGAGTCGGCGGCGGACTCGCTCGTCACCCACACCACCCTCGGCTCGGGCACCCCCATGCGGCGCTCCACGCTCCAGACCCGCGCCGAGTTCCACGCCCTGGCCGCGTACTCCGACGTCTACCGGCCGTTCGGCGCCGAGCAGCAGCTCGCGATGTCGTTCCCCGCGGGTTACGCCGCCGGGCGGCCGCGGAAGGTCTGTGTGGCGATCAGCCGCGACGGCAGCGACTTCTCCGACGACGACGTGGCGGCCGCCGCCCTGCTGCGCACCCGGCTCAGCCGCGTCCTCCACCGGCTCGCCCCGCCGTCGCCGCCGCCCGCGGTCACCCACCGCGAATCGGCCGTACTCGCCCTGCTCGCCCAGGGGCTGACGAACCAGCAGATCGCGCGACGGCTGGCGATCAGCCCGCGCACCGTCGACAAGCACCTGGAGCACGCCTACGCCAAGCTGCGGGTGGGCAGCCGGGTCGAGGCGGCGAACGCCTGGCTGACGCGCGGCCGGACGGCGGTGCCGCTCGGGCCGTAGGGCGTGCCGGGCGGAGCGGGCGGCGAGCGGGGACGCGTCCGGCTCCAGCCGATGAGTTCCGGGCCCCGCCGCGGTCCACCCTTCGGACAGCGATTGCGGGCGCCGCGGCGCCCGCCCGACGGGAGGATGACTCATGACCACCGACACCGCGCGCAGGACGGACGAGGCCCTGATCCAGGAGCTGCTGGCGGACCGGGCGGCCGCGACGAGGGAGCGGGACGCCCGGCGGTTCCTGGCGGCCTGTGCACCGGACCTCGTGGACTTCAGCCTCGCTCCCCCGCTCCAGTACAGGGGGCCCGAGGCACTGGACCAGCAGGCCCTGGATGCCTGGTACGCGACCTGGGAGGGGCCCGTCGAGGTGACGCAGACCCAGCTGGAGCTCACGGTCGGCGAGGACGTCGCGTTCGGCCACAGCATCAACCGGATGCGCGGTACGAAGACCGGCGGCTCCGAGGTGGAGCTGTGGAGCCGGGCCACCGTCGGCCTGCGCAAGACCGACGGCACCTGGAAGATCACCCATACCCATGACTCGGTCCCGTTCCTGATGGACGGGTCGGGGCTGGCCGCCCTGGACCTCAAGCCGTAGGGGGTGCCCGTCCCGGCGAGCCCGCGCCGGTCAGCGGTGCAGGGCGTGCCGCCGGTAGGTGACCAGGTTGTGGCGGACGCGGGTGACCTCGACGGTCAGCTGGCGGTCCAGGCCGATGGGGAAGTGCGCCGTACAGCGCACCGCGTCGTACCGCACGGGCCGCAGGTCGCCGGAGCAGTGCACCGCGTCGGGCCCGTTGCGGAAGGGCAGGGTGAGCTGGCCGCTGATCGTTCTGGCTATCTCGGTGCGCGGCACGGTGTGGGTGCCGCCGTCGACCTCGCTGGTGGCGTCGCGGTCGCGGAGCCGGGCCGCGGTCAGCGCGAGCAGGGCCGCCGCGGCGAGGGCCGTGAGGAGACCGAGGACCAGGGCGCGTCGTGGCGGCGAGGCGCTCACCGCCGTCAGCTCCGGTCGCCGCGGGCGCGCCGGCGGCGGACCAGGGCGCCCCCGCCTGCCGCGGCCAGCAGCGCCACTCCGCCGAGCGCGGTGGCCGCCCGGCCGGAGCCGGCCGCGCCGCCGAGGCCGGTGTCCGCGCCGCCCTGCGGCACGACCTCCTCGCCGTCACCGGAGACGACCATGGTGCCGGTCAGGGTCCTATGGCCGTCGCCGGAGCCCTTGCCGCGCCGTCCGCCGTCGGTGTCGCCGTCCTCCGTGCCGTAGGTCTCGCTCTGTTCCCCGGTGCCGGAACGGTCCGTTTCCAGGGCGCTCTGCCGGGCTCCGGACGCGCCGCCGCAGACGACGGTGACCCGGTACGAGCCGGGTGCGGTGCCCTCCGGCACGACCGCGCTGCCGCCCAGCCGGTCGCTCCGGGAGGACAGCTGCACCGCGGGGATGTCCGCGCCCTCGACGGTGGCCTCCGCGGAGTCGCCCCGGCAGGTGCCGCCGTCGTCGACGGAGAAGGCGCCGCCCGGGGCCACCGGGTCGGGCTCGACGACCACCGCGGGCGTGCCCTCCGCGGCGGGGGCGACGCCGGTGACGGCGTCGGTCACCGTCCCGGAGGCCCCGGTGGCGGCGTCCGCACCGTCGCCGTCACCGAAGAGCAGTACCGACACCGCCAGCGCGCCGGCCGCCAGAGCGTACAGAGGAATGTGGCGTATATGCATAGACACGAGAGAAGCGCCCGGCCCGGCGGTGCGCACCTCGATGAGGTCCGCCGCCCGGGCCCAACTGCGCGGAAGACGCCCGCCTTCCGCGTCTTTGTGCAGGTCAGGCGGGTGCGTACGCCCCGGACGGCGGAACCCTCCGGCTGGGCTTTCCGGGTGGTGCGCCCGGTGGCCCGCTCACGCCTCCAGCAGCAGGTCCCACTTGCCGGGCCGGCCGGTGAGGGTGGTCACCGACAGCGGCTGGACATCGATCCGCCAGTAGGCGTGCGGCGGCGCCTGGAGCACATAGACCAGGGCGGCGCGGACGACGGCGGGTTCGGCGACCGCGAGCAGCCCGGCGGCGTCGTCGGCCGGCCGGGTGTCGAGCCAGCCGCCGATCCGGGTGATGAACTCCAGCAGCGACTCGCCGCCGTGCGGCGCGGAGCGCGGATCGGCCAGCCAGGCCTCCACCCCGCGGGGTTCGGCGGCGGTCACCTCGCCCAGCGTGCGGCCGCGCCAGCGCCCCATGTCGCAGTCGCGCAGCGCCGGCTGGGCGAGCGGGCGCAGGCCCAGGGCCTCACCGGTCTGCCGGCAGCGGGCGGACGGCGAGCAGTAGCGGAGTTCGGCGGCGGCGAGCCGGCACAGGACGGGGGCGGCCCGCTCGGCCTCGTGCCAGCCCGCGGCGTCGAGCGGGCGGTCGTCGTCGAACCGCGTCTCCAGCAGCGTGGAGTTACGGACCGCGGCGAGCAGCTTGAGTCGAACGCTCATCCGGCGATGGTAAGAGCAGCACGGCCCGCGCGGACCCCGTTGATCAGATCCCGACAGGACCCGGATCGCCCAGGCCGAGGGTCATCCACTGCTCCGGGGACACCAGGGAGCGGAAGCCGACCTTCTCGTACACGCCGTGGGCGTCCTTGGTGGCGAGCGTCAGCCGGCTCAGCCCACAGGGCGCCAGACGGTCGGCGATGGCCTCGATCAGGGCGGTGCCCAGTCCCTTCCCGCGGTCGTCGCGGCAGATGTAGACGTCGCAGAGCCAGGCGAAGGTGGCCTGGTCGGTGACCACCCGGGCGTACCCGGCCTGGCGGCCGGAACCGGTGGCGTACAGACCGAAGTTGAGCGAGCCCGCGACGGCGCGGTCATGGAGTTCCCGGGGGCGGTCCACGGCCCAGTAGGCGTCGGTGGCGAGCCAGAAGTGGACCAGGTCGGCGTCCAGGCGGGCCGGGTCCGTGGAGATCTCGTAGCCGTCTAGGGCGTGATCAGTCATGCCGGGAGAGTCCCAGAAGGGCGGGGCCGGCGTCGAACCGGTATACGAGGCGCGGTCCGGGCGAGGGGCGGAGCGCGGCCGGGTGGGACGGGACGGGCGGGACGGGCGGTCCGGGCGGCGGTCCCGGGCGGTCCGGCCCGCGCTCCCCGGGGCTCCGGGCGTCGGTCCCCGGCCGGGCCGTTCCCCGCCCGCCGCCCGTCAGCGCACCGGTACGCCCAACTCCTCGCACGCCGTCCGGAGCCGGCGCACGCCCTCCGTGATCTCTCCGGTGCCGGACGCCGACGCGAAGCTCAGCCGCAGATAGGCCGCCGACGGCTCGGCGGCGAAGTACGGGCGGCCGCCCGCGACAGCGACGCCCGCCCGCAGCGCCGCCCCCGTCAGGGCCGCCTCCTCGGTCCCGTCCGGCAGCCGCAGCCAGAGGTGGAAGCCGCCGGGCGGGATGTACCGCCCGCCCGCGGCGTCCGGCCCGTACGCCGCGGGCGACCCCGGTGCGCGCCCGGCCAGCGCGGGCAGCTCCTGGTGCAGCGCGGCGGTCAGGGCGTTCCTGCGGGCGGTCAACTCCCCCGCGATCAGGCGCAGATGGCGGGGCCAGGCGGGCGATCCGACGAGTTCCAGGGCGGCCTCCTGCAGCGGCCGGGGCACGAAGAAGCTGTCGACGACCTGGATGGCGCGCAGCCGGTCGAGCACCGGCCCGCGGGCCGCCAGGGCACCCACCCGCAGATTGGCCGAGGTGGCCTTGGTCAGCGAGCGGACATGCACGACGGTGCCGTCCCGGTCGTCCGCGATCAGGGTCGGCGGGAGGGTGGGGGCGTCACCGTGGACCAGCAGCCGCGCGAAGTCGTCCTCGATCACGAAGGCGCCCGCCGCCCGCGCCACCCGCAGCACCTCGCGCCGCCGCTCCGCGGCGAGCACCGCACCGGTCGGGTTCTGGAACAGCGGCTGGCAGACGAACAGCCGGGCGCCACTGGCCCGGAAGGCGTCGGCGAGCAGATCCGTACGGACCCCGCCGGTGTCCACCGGCACCGGCACCGGCCGCAGCCCGGAGGCGCGGGCCACGGCCAGCATGCCCGGGTAGGTCGGGGACTCGACCAGCACCGGGGCGCCGGGCGCGGCGAGGGCCCGCAGTGCGGCGGTCAGCGCGCTCTGGCCGCCCGCGGTGACCAGGACGTCGCTGGCGGCGAGCGGGCCGCCGGCCCCGGCGATCTCCCGGGCGAACCAGGCCCGCAGCTCCGGCACGCCTTCGAGCGGCGGCCGCCCCCAGGCGCCCGGCCGGCGTCCGGCGCGGGCCAGCGCTGCGGCCAGGGCGCGTTCCGGCTGCAGATCGGAGTGCAGATAGCCGCCGTTGAGCTCGATGACGCCGGGGCCTGGGACGCCGAGCGTGGCCACCACGCCCGCGGCGTCGACGCTGCGCGGCACCTGGTCGCCGCCCGGCTCCGCGCTCAGCGTGATCTCCTGCCAGGAAGTGTCGACCGGCCGGGGCGCCTCCTCGCGCGGCTCGGCCCGGAAGGCCCCGGCACCGGGGCGGGTGGTCACCAGGCCCTCGGCGGCCAGCTCGGCGAGCGCCCGGGAGACGGTCACCGGACTCACCCGGTGCCGCTCCACCAGGGCACGACTCGATGGCAGCTTCTCTCCGGGAGAGTAGCGATTCAGCTCCGCACGGAGAATCGCGGCCAGTTCCGCCCCACTGCTACGCTCTTGCATGAGAGACAACGATAGCGCTACCGCGACGGCCACGATAGCGGTCCACACCCCGGCCACCGCCGGCCAGGACGCCCCGGCGGCCGCCGCCCCCGCGGCCCGCGGCCGCATGGTCAGCCGGGGCGCCCTGCTCGCCGCCCTCGGCGTGGCCTCCTTCTCGCTCACCTTCCCCGGGACCGCCTGGGCGCTGGAGGGCATGGGCCCCTGG
The DNA here is from genome assembly GCF_053597915.1 of Streptomyces sp. NPDC001219. Lineage (NCBI taxonomy): Bacteria > Bacillati > Actinomycetota > Actinomycetes > Kitasatosporales > Streptomycetaceae > Streptomyces > Streptomyces sp. NPDC001219. The sequence continues at coordinate 21,361 of NZ_JBSFJF010000018.1, forward strand.
ACGGTGGTGATGCTGCGCAGCGTGCTCGCCGCCGTACTGGCCGGCGGCGCGCTCGCCGTCCTGCGGGTGCGTCTCCCCGAGCGGCGGCACTGGGCGGGCCTCGCGGTGGTCGCGGGCGGTGTCGTCCTCGGCTTCCCGCTGCTGACCACCCTCGCCCTCCAGACCTCCACCACCTCGCACGCGGCCGTCGTGGTCGGTCTGCTGCCGCTGACCACGGCCGCCTGCTCGGCCGTACGGACCGGGGTGCGGCCCTCCCGTACGTTCTGGGGCGCCTCGCTGGTCGGCGCCGCCGTCGCCATCGGCTTCGCGGTGCAGCAGAGCGGCGGGGCGCCGGGCCGCGGCGATCTGCTACTCTTCGCGGCGCTGCTGGTGTGCGCGGCCGGCTACACCGAGGGCGGCCGGCTGGCCCGCCACATGCCGGGCTGGCAGGTGATCGGCTGGGCGCTGGTCCTGGCGCTCCCGGTGACGGTGACGGGCGCCGTGGTGGCGCTGTCCACCGAGCCGCTGCGGCTGACCGCGCACGCGGTCGCCGGGCTGCTGTGGCTGGCGGTCGGCTCGCAGTTCCTCGGGCTGGTGGTCTGGTACCGCGGGATGGCCGCCATCGGCATCCACAAGGCGAGCCAGTTGCAGCTGGCCCAGCCGCTGCTGACGCTGGTCTGGTCCGTGCTGCTGCTGGGCGAGCGGCTCCCGCCGGCCGCTCCGGCGGCGGCGCTGGCGGTCCTGGCGTGCATCGTGGTCACCCAACGGGCCCGCGGGTGACCGGCCGGCCGCCGGAAGCGGACGAACCACCACTTACCGGGTGCAGCCCTCACGTACGGACGTAAACTTGCCGCGAAGGCAGTTACCGCCGTCCCGGGCTGCTCCAGGCCCGTGAACCGTTGAAACCGTTGGCCGTTCAACCGTTGGCCGTCACGCTGTCGGCCGAACCGGGCGCACGGCCGCCCCGAAGCGGGGAGGACCCTCATGCACGCAAGCAGGGGCGACCGGCTGGTGGTGCACGGCAGGACCGTCGGGCATCACGACCGGGTTGTCGAGATCATCGAGGTACTGGGCACGAACGGCGACCCGCCCTACCGTGTCCGTTCCGAGGACGGGCACGAGGCGATCATGTCGCCCGGCCCCGACTCCGTCGTCCGGCACGGCAAGACCACCGACGTGGACTCCCGCCGGTAACCGGACCCCGTACGCGGAACGCCCACCACGGCCGCGCGGACGCCCCCTCGCCCGCGCGGACCGCTCCTAGGGGCGTGCCGCGGCGGTGTAGTGGTCGCGTACGACCCGCGCCATCGCACCGGCCCGGTCCCTGGCCACCTCCTTCGCCGAGAAGTAGACATGGCCGCCCACCTGCGGATAGCGGCGGGCGAAGGTGAGGTGGCGGGAGAGTTCGGCCGGGTCCTTCCAGGCGGCGGGCTGGGTGTCACCCGCCTTGTAGAGGGCCTCGCCGATGTAGAGGTCCACATCGGTGCCGTCGACGGTCCGCGCCCACCACGGCACGAGTTCGGCGTAGTCGGCGGGCGTGGAACCGATCGGCCAGTAGACCTGCGGCACGATGTAGTCGAGCCAGCCCTCGCGCACCCAGCGGCGGGTGTCGGCGTACAGGTCGTCGTAGGTCTGCACCCCGGCCTTGGTGCGGGAGCCCTGTGGGTCGGTGCTCTGGTTGCGCCAGACCGCGAACGGGCTGACCCCGAACCGCACCGTGCGCCCGGACTCCTCGTTCCCGTCCCGGAGCTTGCCGGCCATCTCGCTCACCAGCCGGTCGATGTTGCCCCGCCGCCAGGCGGCCCGGTTCGCGAAGCCCTCGCCGTACTCCTCGAACGCCGCGTCGTCGTCGAAGCGCTGCCCGGCGACCGGATACGGATAGAAGTAGTCGTCGAAGTGCACCCCGTCGACGGAGTAGCGCCGCACCGCGTCGAGCATCGCGTCCTGGACGAACGCGCGGACCTCCGGCAGCCCGGGGTTGTAGTAGAGCTTGCCGCCGTACGGCAGGACCCACCCCGGGTGGCGGCGGGCCGGGTGGTCCGGGACGAGCCGGCCCGGGTCGGTGTGGTTGGCGACCCGGTACGGGTTGAACCAGGCGTGCAGTTCGAGATCGCGCCGGTGCGCCTCGCGGACCGCGAAGTCCAGCGGGTCCCAGCCGGGGTCACGGCCCTGCTGCCCGGTCAGGTACTGCGCCCAGGGCTCGAACGACGACGGCCACAGGGCGTCCGCGGTGGGCCGCACCTGGAAGAACACCGTGTTGAGCCGGCGGGCGACGGCGGTGTCGAAGTGGGCGCGCAGTTCCCGCTGTTGCTCGGCGGGCCCGAGCTTCGCGCTGGAGGGCCAGTCGAGGTTGGCGACGGTCGCCAGCCACATCCCGCGCAGCTCGCGCCGCGGCGCCCCGCGCGCGGCCGCCGCCGCCCCCGTGGCCAGCAGTGAGGAGGCCGCGCCCAGCGCGGCCGCGGCGAAGGTCCTGCGAGTGATCCGTCTCATCAAAAGTCCCCAGGTTGTCCGGTTCGTCCCTCCTGAGGGCTCAGAATGCCCGCCCCGGCAGCGCTGGCCCAGCACCGCGCGGAGTAACGTCGGGGTCGAGGCGGGTGCCGGACCCTTACGGCGTACCGCCGGTCCTGAAGATCAGCGAAAGGCACGATGTGACCGACATCCAACGCGTCGGAGTGGTCGGCTGCGGCCAGATGGGCGCAGGCATCGCCGAGGTGTGCGCCCGCGCCGGACTGGACGTCATGGCCGCCGAGACCACCGGCGAGGCTCTGGAACTGGGTCGCACCCGTTTGACCAACTCCCTCGGCAAGGCCGCCGAACGCGGCAAGATCACCGTCGCGGAGCGCGACGCGACGCTCGGCCGCCTCAGCTTCACCACCGACCTCGGGGAGTTCGCCGACCGCGATCTCGTCATCGAGGCCGTGGTGGAGAACGAGCAGGTCAAGACGGAGATCTTTCAGGTCCTCGACCAGGTGATCACCCGTCCGGACGCCATCCTGGCCTCCAACACCTCGTCGATCCCGCTGGTGAAGCTGGCCGTCGCCACCTCCCGCCCCGACCAGGTCATCGGAATCCACTTCTTCAACCCGGCGCCGGTGCAGAAGCTCGTCGAGCTGATCCCGGCACTGACCACCGCCGAGGAGACCATCAAGCGCTCCGAGGCGCTGGTGCAGGACGTGCTGGGCAAGCACGCGATCCGCGCCCAGGACCGCTCGGGCTTCGTCGTGAACGCGCTGCTCATCCCGTACCTGCTCTCCGCGATCCGGATGTTCGAGTCGGGCATCGCCAGCCGCGAGGACATCGACAACGGCATGGAGCTGGGCTGCGCCCACCCGATGGGCCCGCTCAAGCTGAGCGACCTGATCGGCCTGGACACCGTGGCCTCGGTCGCCGAGTCGATGTACCACGAGTACAAGGAGCCGCTCTACGCCGCTCCCCCGCTGCTCGCCCGCATGGTCGACGCGGGGCGGCTGGGCCGGAAGTCCGGGTCGGGGTTCTACGCGTACTAGTGCTTCTGACGATGCCGCCAACTGGCGCTGCTCCAGGGTGTATCCACTCGGAGCAGCGCCAGCAGCAGGCCTGTAGGCGGGTGGACTCTCGCGACGCCCGCCAGCTCCTCGGCCGCACGTGACCGCCTGGTCAATGTGAACTGCGCAGGACGCACCCTGGCGAGCGCCATCGGCCCACAGGAAACCGCCCTGACCTGGGGCTTCGCACCCTTCGAAGCTGTCAGGGCCTTTCCCGCTCACTCAGCGGAAAATCCCTGGAAAGTCCCTGGGACAGAGCTGAAAGTCCCTGAGGAATCCCTGCCGGCGTCGGTTGGCCTAGTGGGCAGCGGTGGTGCGCTGAAGGGGAATCCTCCCCGGAACGGTGGCGCGGCCAAGCAACCTCCACAACGACATCCTGCCCGTCGGGCTGAGCAGTGCATATCGGCTGGCGACGAACCACCTTGTAGACGGTGCGGGTGAGATATACGGCTGGTGCCAGGCCCTCGGTCCGCTGCCCGGCAGCGTCGAGGCCGCCATCGGGGCCGGGGGCGTCGGCCACAGCTTGCTTGGCCTGACCGGGCTTTCATCGGTGCAGAAGCTCACGACGCGAGACCGGAGCCTTGACGATCGGCCAGCCGGCTTGGGCAGCATGAATGCAGTTCAGCCTTGGCAAGGGAACACCTTCTGCGCCGTAGCTTCTCCCGCCATGGCTCTGCAGGCGGCGGGGTCTGTTTGAGTCGGGCGGTGTGGTCGCCAGAGGAGGGCCCCGCCCCCTGAAAGCTGTCCCGTAAGGCGGTCTGGACCTCCAACCACGGCGGCCGACAGCTGGACGGCACGGCCGCGACGGCCCGGGCTCTACGACCGGTCGCCGACACCCTGGCGGGCACAGGCACCGAACTCTACGTCCACGGCGGTATCCGCAACGGGCGGCACGCGCTCACCGCCCTCGCGCTGGGAGCCACGGCGGTATTCGTCGGTCGGCCGACGCTGTGGGCGCTGACCGTCGGTGGAGCCGCTGGGGTACAACGGCTGCTCACCGAGCTCACCGCGGAGCTGGCCCATGCCATGGCCCTGGCGGGCGCACCGGGCATTTCCTCCCTCGCCCGCGACCTTGTCTCCGACTGAGGGCCAACGGCACTTCAGCGTTCGTGAGTTATTTCCGACGGCTTCCTGGACCGCTCAGGGGTCGACCGGGGCCGGCGCATGCGTTCTCGGCGTCCTCTCAGGCCGAGGCCGAGAGGTAACGCCGCCTCAGATGGTCGGGGTGTCGTCAACAATCGGCCTGTGAATTTCAACGACCGGCTTCCACCCCGCGGAGAACTCGATGAAGTCCGCACGGGTGGGGTAGGTGTCGACCGCGCGACGGTCACGCTTGGGGCTGTCGCCCCCCTTGCGCCCCCGGGGAATCTGCTCCTCGAAGATGTCGACCTTCACGTCGGGAACCTCCTTGAGTCCCTGGCGCCAGATCTGCACGACGTCGGCGCCGAAGGCCTGCCGGGCCGCAGCGTAAAGGGCCGTGAGGGCCCCCTTGTCCCCACTAGGGACGAAAAGCGCCAGGTCCAGCACGACACCGGCGGACTGGAGGACCTCGATGGTCACCGGGCCGTTCTCGTCTGCCAAGTAGATTCCGGCTTCATTCTCGTCGTCGGGAAGGCAGGAGACCTCTTCCTGGAATACGGTTCTCGCCGTGACCAAGCCACCCTCGAAATCTTCACCGGACTTGGTCAGAAAAGCAGGGACATAGCAGTCGGGAAGCTTGAGTTCTGCCGTTTCGGCGGAAATGAAGAGCCTGTCTTTCACGCCGAGCTTCGTCACCTCTTCCAGCGAGAGGCGGCGAGCGGCGATCTTCTCCGTGTTCACGATTTCCCTTTCAGGTTGCATTGTCCCTCGAACAAGGACGCTACCACGAAACGCCGAGGTCAACTGCCCAGCAATCTTTGGGTAGATGGCCTCCGATGACCTGCCCGGGAGGATACCGAAGCGAGTGCCACTCGACCGGGAACACGCATCCGCCAGGCAGTGTCCCTCGTCATGCTGTTAGGGATCAACTGGCGGCCGCATCTCGGCGCGTTGGATAGCACGGAGGAACCAAAAGAGAGCTTACGGCGGATATCACCCATATCACCTTCGGGGAGGTGGCGGCGCAGTAAGGCGATCCATTCGTCGCGCATCTCGAAGAGCGCGGCGGAAGCCAACCGGATGGTCCGGCAACGCAACAACGGAGACCCCAACCGGCAACATCTGGATGAAGCGCGAACTGGAAGTCGCGTACGACCGCGCCCGGGAGCCGAACCCATCTCTCAGCCCAGCAATGGGCGTGATCCAGGTACAGCGCGTATTGGGAGGACGTCCACCGCCCGCCCGGGTCCCAAGCCAACTCGGGCACGAGGGCGTTGAGCGCCTTGACGACATGGCGCCGGCCCATCGGGAGCGCGGTGAGTCCGCCGGCGAACTCCGAAGAAAACGCTGTCTTGTGGATGTGGTTGTCGTGTGCCGCGAGGACGATCCGGGTCCCCGGTCGGCGTGGTTAAGGTGCCAGCCTACGGATTCGGCCATGAACCTCGCCTACCGACAGGCCCGCCGTCAGGCGCCGGCCGGACAGCAGGGCATTCATTGCCTGGAACATGTAGTCGGTGTGGCAGGCCGCTTCCACTCGGCGCCGGGCGATGTCGAAGCGGCGTCGAAGCGGCTCTGGCTGCTGCGAGATACGGAGAGCGGTTCGGCGGCGCGCAGCCGCAGCAACAGCCGCGCCAGGACGGCAGTCAGTTCGTTCTACTCGGCGGCCGGAAGGCCGGCCCACGCGGGCCCGGCCGCAGCGCCGGAGCCGCATCCCTTGAGGAACCGGTCGCTCACCTCCAGGACCGTATCGACGAGGCGGAGCGCGTCGGGGTCCACCTCGCGCAAGTAGTCGGCCACCGGCTCCAGGGCGGGCCGTAGCGCCCCGCCGACCTCAGGGGCGTTGATTCCGGCGAACCGCAACGGGTGCTTGCTGGTGCGGTTGTGGTGGCGGAGCCAGTGCATGAGGTCCGCGGCGCCCCACTTGGCGGCGGACTGGCTCACTGTCGCCAGATCGCCGTCGTATCCCTCGCCTTGCAGCCCGCCTCGTGAGCCCTTGCGCAGGCGGGCGGCCCGGCTGTCGGCCTTCTCCGGGATCGTGTGCCGGATGCCCCGTTCGCGCAGTTAGGCGCGACACGGCCCGTTGCTGTAGGCGTTGTCGGCGGCCAGGCTGTCGGGCTTCTTGCGGGGCCCGCCCGGACCGATCCGGGGGACACGGATCTTCTCCAGCAGCTGGCCCGTGGATACCCGGGCGTTCCGACCCGGGCGCCGGCTGCGGACGCGGGGAGTGCCGCCAGGGCGGCGAAAGACTTGGTGTGCGGGGCCGACGGAACCGGGTAATGTCTTTGTCATGTTCTTCCAGACGCCGATTTACGAGTGAGAGCGTGATGGGCCCCTGCTGACGTCCTTCGACGTCGCCGCGCCCGTCCCTCACCGATGAATCCGTAGATCACTTCACATCATTCCGGGAGAACCCGTGAGCAAGAACATCAACAACCCCGTGGGCATGGGCGGCGGCCAGCGCAAGAAGCTGTCCCGCACCGAACGGCAGAACAACGGTCCGCACCGCAACCTCGACCGCCAGGGGGCCGCCGACCAGAAGGCGGAGCTGGTGCGCAAGATGCGCGAGAAGGCAGGCGCAGCTGAGGGCGCCGGGCAGACGGGCGACGACACCGCACAGGACTGACGCACCGCCGCCGCAGCGCGGCACCGCACGGGGCAGTGGCCAGCCCGGGCGATTGCGGTGCGGGACGACGAGGCCAGTATTGGTGTACGCGCCGTCGCCGAGCACGGTCCGGCCCGCGGCGTGCTCGGCCAGGCCGGACTCCCGCCACACACGGCATCGGCCCTGTCGCCCGGCACGGGCCCGGCGGCGGCGATCACCAGCCTCGTGTCCGCATCGATGATGACCTGCACGTTCGCCGAGAACCGGTAGTTGCGGGAGGAAGCACCGACGCTCCGGTCCCGGACCGGGATCAACTTGCCATCCACGATCCGCAGCCGTTCCGCCACGTCAGTGGGACGCCTTGCCGACTCAAGGGCAAGGAGAGGACTCAGCCTCTGGATGACCCGACACGGTCGCCGATGAGCATCCGAACAACGGCGCGAGCTGCCGCATCGTGAGATTCGTGCGGTAGTACACGGCCACCAGAAGCGGCGTCAGCTCCTCGGGTAGCGCCCGGGGGCGAAGAACGACTCGTTGTACGGCTGGTGGGTGAGGGGGTGGAACGCCGCCGAGAAGTCGTCGGCCAGCTCGGTGATCGTGCCACGGCCCTCGACGGCGGTGAGCCAGGACGGGGGGAGGGCGAGGTCGCCGTGGTGGGCGCCGAGGAGGTTGCCGCAGATGGATCCCGTGGAGTCGCTGTCACCGGAGTGGTTGACGGAGAGCAGGAAGGCTGACTCAACGCGCGTGCGCCGGGGTGCCGGGTCGGCGGGGCGGGCGAGGGCACAGTAGACGGCGATGGCCAGGGCCTCCTCGGCGATCCAGCCTCCGCCGAGGGTTTCGACCTTCTCGGGGGTCGCTGTGCCGTCGGCAGCCAGGTCGACCGCCTTGCGGAGGGCGGCCGTCGTCTCCTCGTGGCCGGGATAGCCGGCGAGGAGTTCCATCGAGCGCAGCACGGCGCCTTCGAGGGAGTCGCCGTCCAGTAGGTGTCCGATCATGGCGGCGAAGGCACCGGCCGCGTAGTAGCCGGTGGGATGGCCATGGGTGATCTGGGCGCAGCGGGCGGCGAATTCGAAGGCCCGGCGAACGGGCATGCCGGTGAGGCCGAAGGGAGCCGAGCGCATGACCGTGCCGCAGCCCTTGGAGTCGGGGTTGACCGGCCCCGGCGCTCCGAGTTCGCCGAGCGTGTCGGGGATGTGCTCGTAGCGGAGGCCGGAGACGCAGGCGTTGCCGGGGGCACGGCGGGCGTAGAGCCAGGTCTGCTGGCGCAGCCAGCCGGTGCGGACGAGGGCGAGTTCGGCCGGCGGCGCGGGGTGGTTCTGGGTGTCGAGCCAGCGCAGATAGGCGTTCCGCACGAGGACGGGCCCGGCGGAGCTGAAGCCGTTGCCGGTGGCGGGGCCGTAGCGGGCGTAGGCGCGGATGAGGCCTTCCGCGGTGAAGAGGGTCATCTGGGTGTCATCGGAGACCTGGCCGAGGACGACGCCGCCGACCGGCAGGAAGCCGGTGACCCCGGACGGCCCGTAGCCGTTGCGGATCGAGGCCAGCGGCTGGAACTCGATCGGGTATCCCAGGGCGTCGCCTATCGCCCCGCCCAGAAGACAGCCACGGACACGGGCATGGCGGGCGACGATGTCGCCCCACGACTGACTGTTCAAGCCGGTTCCCTCACTTGATGGTTGTGCTCATGGTCATTGCGTCGATCGGTCGCGTGGTCGGAGCCTTCCGGCTCAGAAGATCCAGGCCAGGCAGAGGCTGAGCGCCGCACCACCGGCGCCGCCCAGGACCAGCCGCTTCATCCAGGCACTCGCGCGGGTTCCGGCGATCAACCGGCCCACGGCCACGGCCTGTCCCCTGCTCGGCAGGATGCCGGTCGCGGCGAACGGGGATCGATACCCCAGCGCGGCGACGATCCAGCCGAGGAAGAACAGCGCGCACCAGCGCCAGATCTCGCCGAAGCCGGTGGCGAGGTAGCCGCTCACGGTCTGCTGGACGGGGATGCGGTCGCCCCGTTCGCGGTCTGCCGTGATGGTCGCCTCGTGATCGACGGTCGTTCCGTCGTCTGCGCGGAGGGTGCCGGCGCACACCGTCTTGTCGCTGTGGTGACGGCTTCCGTGGTCGATCCAGCAGCGCTCGACCGTGAGCGTGCCGTGACGACCGACGAGGCCCGCTGCGTGCGTCGAGTTGTACCGAGAGAAGCCGGCGCAGAGAGCAGCGCCAGAAAGAAGAAGAGGCCGCCGAAGAGACGCCCTTTCACACTCGGCGCGGGCATCGAGACGAACGGATGCGGCGTCCCCAGTCCTGACTCCAGCATGGCGCTACCACCCCCTCCACTCCGGCTGCTCCCGTGATCGCTCACCTTACTCAGACCGTGTCCTATGTGGTGAGGCGGACGTTGGCCTGTGTATGGGGCGGGGTACGTGGAGTTGGATTGTTCCGGACGGTCTGTGGGAGATCGCGAAGCCGTTGATCCCGCCGTCGAAGGTGCGGTCGCAGGGTGGTGGGACCCAGGACACGCCTGATGAAACGGTGTTCGCGGCCATCATCTACGTGCTGGTCAGTGGCTGTTCCTGGCGTGCGTTGCCGCCATGCTTCGGGATATCGAAGTCGACCGCCCACCGCCGGTTTCTGACCTGGTCGCGGGCCGGCGTGTGGGGCCGGCTGCACGAGGCGATCCTGCACCGGCTCGACGATGCCAGCTTGATCGACGTCTCCCGCGTGGTCCTGGACTCCGCCCACGTCAGGGCCAAAAAGGGGGCGAACTCACAGGTCCGAGCCCCGTGGACCGGGGCAAGCCGGGTTCCAGGATGCACATCCTGTCGGACGCGAACGGACTGCCCTTGGTCGTCGGCGTCTCGGCGGGGAACACCCACGACAGCCAAGGGCTGAAGCCGATGGTCGAGGGTCACCAAACGAGACGCGACCCTCACCGCGGCCGCTAACTTCAAACCCGAGCGCCTGCACGCCGACAAGGCGTATGACAGACCCGACCTGCGGACATGGCTGCGTGGTAAGCGGATTGGAGTGCGGATCGCCCGCAAGGGCATCGAGTCCAGCGAACGGTTAGGGCGGCGTAGAGGGGTGATCGAGCGCACCATGTCGTGGCGGTCGGGCTACCGCAGACTCAGCCCCCGCTACGCACGCGACCACCGCAACGACCTGGCCTTTCTCGGACTCGCCGCCGCCATCTGCTGCTACAAGCGATACGTCCGCCTCACCACATAGGACACGGTCTTACGCGAGCACCCCGTTGGAGGCCGGCGAGTCGATCCTCAGCGTGTCGGAGTGGCTTGGGCATGCCTCACCGCAGACCACCTTGAAGCACTACGCCCACGTCATGCCCGAGGCGGGCAAGCGGGGCATTGCCGCCATGGATGAATGGTTCGGTCAAGATCCACAGCCGAAATGTCCCTGAAAAGTCCCTGGACACTCCGCACACCTCACACGGGTCCTGAATTAGCAGGTCAGAGCGGTAGCCACATACACTGACGGCATGTACCACGAGTACGAGGAGCCCCTGTACGCCGCTCCCCCGCTGCTCGCGCGGATGGTCGACGCGTGGCGGCTGGGGCGGAAGTCCGGTTCGGGGTTCTACGCGTACTGAGGGGACGCGACCGCACCGCCAAGTGGCACTGTTCCAGGCCGAGTTCATTCTGGAACAGCGCCGACGTCCGGTCCGCCCCGGGTGGCTCCCGGCCCCCGCCGGACCCCCTTCCGCACGCCCTCGGACGACGGACGCGCGGAAGGTCCCGGACGTCGGCCCTTGCGGGTCATATCCCCAACAAGCCCGTCGCTCCCGCCCCTGAAGCACCGCCCGCCAGTCAACTGCCCGAAAGATGGACCCGATGAGTGGCCACCAGGTCCCCGACCGTTTCGACATCCTCGCCTTCAACCGCGGCCAGCAGGCCTACGCCGTCCTGCGCTGGGCGGGCGAAAGCTACGATTTCACCGTGACCGCCGACGGCCCTTGGGGGCATGTCACCGGCAGAGCGGAGGACTGCTTCGAGGCGCTCACCCGCATCCGCGAGCAGATCGAACCCCAGGGGTGGCTCCTGGGTGTCAACGGCTCGCGTCGCGACACCTGGCCCTCCGGGATGTGCCGTGATACGGGGGGTTTCCTCGTCTGCTGGCTCAGGCCAGGCCTTCGCCCCACCCGCGCCGATCTCATCCAGACATTCCACCCCGCACCCCCCGAGACGCTGGCCACTGTCGCCGAGCAGATCGCCTTCGAAAAGTGGTGGAGCCAGTCGCTGGACGCCCCGCCCAGCCCAGCCCCCGCCGTTCCCCCGGTCACCGAGGCGCTGCGCGCCCAGGCCGCACAGCAGCGCGGCGGCTACGTGTACGCGATCGACCCGCACTTCGACCCCAACGGCGCCGTCCCCCCGCACGGCATCATCGGCGGCTGGTCCGTCGACAGCTCCGGCCGGCTCGTTTCCTTCACGCACAACCCGAACTACCGCAAGTCCGGTCCGGGCTTCCACCCGTAGTGAGCCCCGCTTCTTCCGACGCCCCGCCGGGACCCCCGGCGGGGCGTCGCGTTCCGGGCCCGTCTCCTGCCTCAGGAGGCGGGCCCGGCTGCTTGCGCAGCGGCGCGTCCGGGCTCCCGCCGTGTGCCCACATCCCGCTGTGCACGATCTAGTTGACGATGTATCCCTTTTCCGGTCTCAAGCGTCTCACTTGTGAAAGGACCACCACACTCCCCCCACAACTACATACGGAGGCCCCATGCACAAGGCCCTGCCCCTGGCCGCGGCCCTCGCGGTGTGCGCGCTCGCCGCCGCGCCCGCCCCGGCGGCGACACCCGCCCGGGCGGCGAAGCTCACCACCCAGGGCACCGGGTGGAAGCTCACGACCCGGTTGGGCGTCACCAGCCTCAGCCCCGGCCGTCAGTACACGATCACGTTCGCCACGGCCGCCCTGGAGGCCCGCTACACGCCCTATCTGACGGCCGCGGTGTCGCAGGCGAAAGCGGCCGGTCTGAAGCTCGCCCTCGGCGGCGTCGAACCCGTCAACCCGGCGAAGTGCGGGCCCGTGGGGCACATCCAGTACACCGAGATGTACCGGCCGCTCGGCCGCGCCGGCTACAGCCAGGGGATGCCGTGCCCCTTCCCGTCCCGGGGCGTCGGCACCGGCGGCATCGTCGCCATCGACTCCGAGTACTGGGACGGCACCTGGCCGATGCCCGCGTACAAGCTGCGGAACACCCTGGTGCACGAGCCGTTCCACGCGCTCGGCCTCGACCACCCCAACGTGGACCGCGACAAGGACGGCAAGGCCGCCGACTACGAATGTGTGGCCGCCCCCTCCGGCGAGACCCCGGTCATGTGCTCGCCCAACGGCGGCTACCGGACCGCCACCGGTAGGGGCCGCCTCACCGGCTTCGACCTCAACGGACTCAAGGCCCTCCTGGCCAACGCCCGCGCCCAGGGCATCAAGTAGGCGGGGCCTGGCCCGTGCCGGTCCGCGCGGGCCGTCCGCCCGCCGCTCGGGGGAGAAACCGGCGGGCGGACCCCGGGCCGGCGGGCGCCCGTCCGCCGGCGTCGGCCCCCGTGGCACCTCCGAGTCAACCCCCGCGCGGGCGTGTACGGGAGCGTGTGAAGCGCGTGGGTCGGAGTGCGCGGTTCACACCCCGTGCGAACGGCCGCCGGGCCGTCACCCCGTGTCACTTCGCACGGGGTGTGAACCGCAGACCCGGATCGCCCCGCCGCACACGCTCCCGCCCGTCCCCGCAGCGCAGTTGACTGAGGGCCGTACGCACACCGGAGCCACCGACCGAGGAATTGAGGAGCGGACCGTGACCGCCCACCCCGAACCCGATCTGGTAGCCGCCGACTTAGCCGAGCTGAGACGTCTGCTCGACGTCCGCAGCGCCCGCGTCGACGGCCACCTCGCGCTGCTCGCCCAGCGCTCCGAGCAGTACGAGCGTGACGCGGACGAGGTGCACGCCCGCGTCACGCGGCTGGAGAGTACCCGCTGGCCGCTGCCGTCCCTCGCCGCGCTCACGGGGCTCGCGGCGCTGGGGGTGGCGCTGTGGCAGGCCCTGGGCCGGTGACCGCGGACCACGGTCACCGGCCGGTTCCGGTCAGCCCAGCCGGAGGTGGTGCAGCATCAGCAGCGCGGCGGCCATGTTGGCGGCCGGCACCTCCCCCCGCGCCACCATGTCGGGCACCAGCTTCAGCGGCACCCACTCCCGCCGCTCGGACTCGAAACCGTCCTGGGGCGGGCCGGTGTACGTGCCCTCCTCGGACCAGTAGATGTGATGCCGCGCGTCGGTGAGGCCGTTGGAGGGCTCCACCGTGAGGAGGTGGTGGAGGGGTCCCGGGCGCCACCCGGTCTCCTCCTCCATCTCGCGCGCGGCCGCCGCCGCGGGGTCCTCACCGTCCTCGACGACCCCGGCGGCCAGCTCCCAGCCCCAGGTGTCGGTGATGAAGCGGTGCCGCCACAACAGCAGCACCTCGTGGGCCTCGTTGACCACGGTGGCCGCGGCGACGGGCCGCATCCGGATCAGATAGTGGTCCAGGTGCCGGCCGTCCGGCAGTTCCACATCGGCCAGGTTGACCCGGAACCAGGGATTCGCATAGACGGGCTTCTCGCTGAGATTGTTCCAACGCACGTAACTGCCACCTTCCGCTGTAGGGCCGGCAAGGTGACACGAGCCCGGACAGGGGCGTGTCCGACGCCCTACAGCGGCACGCGCAGCACCTCGTCGATGAGATCGGCAGCCTCGTCCGTCGCGGAGCTCCCGGTCTCCGCCAGATGTTCGCGCACCGCCCGCAGCCGGTCCCGCAGCCGATGCGACTCCATACCCCGAGCCTGCTCGGTCATCTGCGCGGCATTGGCCACGGCCCGGTCCGCATCGCCTTGACGCAGCTCGATATGGGTGAGCATGGCCAGCCGGTGGACCCGGCCGCGGTCGTGTGCGGGGGTGTCCACGGCGGCGTCCGCCTGTTCCCGGGCGGCCCGTAAGTCCCCCAGGCTGAGCAGCGCCTCCGCCACCTGTACGTTCACCAGGCCGGGCTGGACATAGCCCGTCTCCGCCGGTTCGAGACCGGGCCGGATGCGCTCCGCGGCCGCCTCCGCCCGCCGGATGCACGACAGCGCGCCCGCGCCGTCGCCGAGCCGGGCGTAGGCCTTGGCCTGCATCGCGTGGAGGTCCGCGGAGAGCGCCGCGGTGATCTGCGGGCCCGCGGCCCGCAGCGCCGCCTCCGCGAAGGCGACCGCCTGGCGGTGTTCCCGTACGAAGAGGGACTGGTTGACCAGCAGCGCGATGACATACGCGCCGAGGCCGCGGTCCCCGCTGGCCTTGGCCAGCCGCAGCGCCTGATGGAAGTAGCGCTGGGCCAGCCCGAGAGCGTCCGAGTCGTACGCGCAGATGCCGGCGACCGCGACCAGCCCGCCGGTCGCCCGGTGGAGCTGACGCCCCGTCGCATCGCTGTAGCTGCCCCGCAGCAGCGGCGCCGCCTCGGCGTTGAGGAATCCCACGATGCGTGCTCTGGTAGCGATACCACCCGCCTTCCGGTACATCGTCTCGTAGTGCGTCCGCGCGGTGCGCAGCATCTCGATGTCGGCCCTGCCGACCCGGGTCAGCCCGTCGCGCGAGACGTCGGAGTCCTCCGGCGGGTTCTCCCACTCCCATACGGGGATGACCGCCGAGGTGCCGGTGAGCGCCGGTGCGTCGAGGATGTGCGGCCGCTGCTGCTCGTCGGACCGCCACAGCGCGGTGGCCCGCTCGACGAAGCCGGAGAGCGGGGTGTCGTCGGCCCGCCGCGCCCCCGGACCGCTGAAGCCGATGTCGGCGAGCCCGACCGGCCGGTGCAGCCGTTCGCCCAGGATCTCGCAGATCAGGTCGGGCACCTGCCCCCGCGGCCGCTGCCCCTTCAACCACCGGGCCACCGCGGTGTGTTCGTACCGCAGCGCCAGACCGCGGCTCCGGCCGAGCCGGTTGATCCGCGCGGCGAGTCCCGCATGCGAGATGCCGGACTCGTCGAGCATCGCGTCCAGCAGGGTGTTGGGCTCCATACCGGCCTCCCGGTGAGCCGGACCGGTCCACGGACCGCCCGCTCATGGCCTCGTCGACAGGACCACTCCGTCAGTGACCACTCCGTCAGTTGAGCGTAGTGAACGCCCCCTCACACGGGGTGTGAAGGGGCGTGCGGCCACCACGGCGCCGACCGGCCGGTCCCCGCCCGGTGTACGGGCGCCGGGCCCGGCTATTCGGCCCATCCCGCCGCCGCCCCACCCGGCCCCGGACCGGTCGCCTGGGCCGGCACCCGCACCCGGTCGTTGCTCAGCATCAGCAGCGCCACATCGTCCGTCAGCCGGCCGCCCGCGTGCCGGAGCAGTGCCGTCCGCACCCTCCCGACCACCCCCGCCGGCGAGGGCCCGCACGGGGCCACGGCCGCCTCGACACTGCTGCGCAGCTCCTGGGTCAGCGGAAAGAACGCCCCGGCCGCGTCCCGCGCGTCGGCCGCCCCGTCGGTGTGCAGGAACAGCCCCTCACCGGGCCGCAGCCGCCCGCAGCGCACCGCGGACAGCTCCTCCGGCAGCGGGAAGAGCCCCAGCGGCGGCATCGGATCGGCCGGGGCGACCGGCGCGACCGCCCGGCAGCCGATCCGATAGGGCCACGGATGCCCGCAGTTGAGCGCCGTGACGGACCCGTCCCGGGCCACCTCCACCAGCAGCAGCGTCACGAACTCCTCCGCGAGCGGGCTCCCCGCCCCGTCGCCGGACACCGGCCGCTCGGCGTGGGCCCGCTCCCGCAGGTGCCGCGCGTGCGAGCGCTCCATCCGGCGCAGCACCTCACCCAGTTCGGGCTCGTCGTGCGCCACCTCGCGGAAGCTGCCGAGCATCGCCGCGACCGTGCCCATGGCGTCGAGCCCGTGCCCGCGCACATCCCCGATCACCGCCCGGACCCCGTGCCGGGTCCCCACGACCTCGTACAGGTCCCCGCCGACCACGGCCCCCTCGCTCGCGGAGAGATGGTCGGCGGCCAGCAGCACCCCGTCGATCCGGCGCGGTAACGGCCGCAGCAGGACGCGTTGTGCGGCGGCGGCGACCTCCCGGGTCCGCTCCAGCTCGCGGAGCAGCCGCAGCCGCCGCCCGGCCGTCAGATAGCTGGCACCGATCACCGTGAGGATCGCCCCGCAGGTCACCAGGCGGGTGCCCGGCCCCGCCCCGCGGTCCACCCCGCCGATCGGCACCAGGGCGAGCAGCGCGCACAGCCCGCCGAGCAGCACACACTGGCGGCGGCCGGTGCCCGCGCAGGCGATGGCCGGTGCGGCGGCGAGGAGTGGCAGCAGCCGGCCGCTGGTCGGATCGCCCAGCTCCCAGGCCACCACGCCGAGCACCCACAGGCCGGGCAGGACGAAGACGAAGGCGCGCCGGGCACGGACCGCCCCGGCGGGCGCTCCGCCCCTCGCCCGGTGTCGGATCATGCCGATGGTCCTCCCAGGGCCTCTCGTTCGGATCGTGCCGGGCTCGCCCGCCCCCTGACCGCGCCCCGCGGCGTGGTCGCCGGCCGCCGGGGCTCCGCTCGCCGGTCCGGTGCGCTCCGGACGGCAGAACCCGGCCGGTGGACCCCCAGGTCACGAGCGGGTCGGTCCGGGCCGCTGCCGCGGTCACACAGGGCCCCGACGACCCGGCCGATTCTTGCGACGTTCCGTGTCCATGCGACGACGATCCGTACACCATCACCCGATGGAGTGATGGCGTACGGATCTGATCGTCGCCCTGGGGCCCCCGGCCGTCCCTCTCCCCCACGGAACCCGCCCGCCGCACACCGGAAACGGTGAGGGCGCGGACGGTCTGCACCGTCCGCGCCCTCACCCCGCACCACGCCGTCACGGCGGTCGCGGGCCGTGCCCACGCTCAGCCGCGCAGCACCGCTCCGGTCCGCGCCACGGCCGCCTCGACCGCCGCGTCACGGGCCGCCGAGGCCTCCTCGGCGGTCAGCGTCCGGTCGGCGGCGCGGAAGCGCAGCGCGTACGCCAGCGACTTCTTGCCCGCACCGATCTGCTCACCGGTGAAGACGTCGAACAGCCGCAGCGACTCCAGCAGTTCACCCGCGCCGTCGCGCAGCGCGCCCTCGACGTCCGCCGCCGGGACACCGGCGTCGACCACGAGCGCCACGTCCTGCGTCGCGACCGGGAAGGCCGAGATCTTCGGGGCGCGGAGCGGTCCGGTGCCGGCCTGCTCCAGCCGGTCCAGGTCGATCTCCATCGCGCAGGTGCGCTCCGGCAGGGCCAGCGTCTTGTTGACGCGAGGGTGCAGCTCACCGGCGTTGCCGACGAGGATCTCCTCGCCGTCGACGAGGGCGAGCAGCGCCGCACAGCGGCCCGGGTGGAACGGGGCGTGCTGGTCCTGGCGGACGATCAGCTCGACCCCCGCCTCCCGTGCGACCGTACGGCCCGCCTCGATGGCGTCCGCCCAGATCGCCGGGCGGGCGCCGCCCCACCAGCCGTCCTGCTCGCGCCCGCCGGCCAGCACCACGGCGGCGCGCCGCGGCTGCTGCGGCAGCGAGGCGTCCAGCGAGGCGATCTCGTCGTCGGTCGGCCGGCGGTCGACGACCAGCCGGCTGGCCGGCTGCTCGTCCCCGGTCGCCCGGAAGACCGGTCCGGTCTCGAACAGCGCCAGGTCGTGGGTGCCCCGGCCGTAGTTGCGGCGCAGTGCGTTCAGCAGACCCGGGATCAGCGTCGTGCGGAGGTCGGGCTCCTCGTCGGAGAGCGGGTTGACGAGGGTGACGGCCGTGCGGCGCGGGTCGTCCGGCTCGATGCCGAGCTGGTCGAGCACGTGCGAGCCGGTGAACGGGTAGTTCAGGGCCTCGACGTAGCCCGCGCCGGCCAGCGCCCGGCCGACCCGGCGGTGCAGCCGCTGACGCTCGGTCAGCCCGCGGCCGGCCGGCGGCTTCGGGAGGGTGGAGGGCAGGTTCTCGTAGCCCTCCAGCCGGATGACCTCTTCGGCCAGGTCGTTCGGCTCGCTGAGGTCCGGCCGCCAGGACGGCACGGTCACGACCAGCTCGTCCTGGCCGTAGGCGTCGCAGCCGACCTGCTGGAGGCGGCGGACGACGGTCTCCCGGCCGTAGGCGACACCGGCGACCTTGTCCGGGTGGTCGGCGGAGAGGGTGATCGTGCGCGGCCCGCGGGGCGTGACGACCTCGGTGACGCCGTCCCCTGCGGTGCCGCCCGCGAGCAGCACCAGCAGGTCGACGGTGCGCTGCGCCGCGGCGGATGCGGCCTCCGGGTCCACCCCGCGCTCGAAGCGCTTGGCGGCCTCCGAGGACAGCTTGTGCCGGCGGGCCGTACGGGCGATCGAGAGCGCGTCGAAGTGCGCGGCCTCGATCACGACGTCGGTGGTGCCGCGCTGCTCGCCGGTCTCCGGGTCGGTGACCCCGCCCGCGATCTCGGTGTTGGCGCCGCCCATGACACCCGCGAGGCCGATCGGCCCGCGGTTGTCGGTGATGACCAGGTCGGCGGCGTCCAGCACCCGCTTGGTGCCGTCCAGCGTGGTCAGCTTCTCGCCCGCGGTCGCCCGGCGGACGCCGATCGGGCCGTCGACGCTGGTGCGGTCGTAGGCGTGCAGCGGCTGGCCGAGCTCCAGCATCACGTAGTTGGTGATGTCGACGGCCAGCGAGACCGGACGCATCCCGGCCTTCTGGAGGCGGCGCTGCATCCACAGCGGGGTGCGCGCGCCGGGCTCCAGGCCAGTGACCGTACGGGCGGTGAAGCGGTCGCAGCCCAGCGGGTCGGAGACCTGGACGGGGTAGCCGGAGGAGTTCGGCGGCGGCACGTCCAGCAGCGCCGGGTCACGCAGCGGCAGGCCGTACGCGGTGGCGGCCTCGCGGGCCACCCCGCGCATCGACAGGCAGTAGCCGCGGTCCGGGGTGACGGCGATGTCCAGCACCTCGTCGACGAGCTCCAGCAGCTCGATCGCGTCGGTGCCGACCTCGTACTCCGGCGGCAGCACGATGATGCCGTGCGTACCGTCGTCGCCCATGCCCAGCTCGTCGCCGGAGCAGATCATGCCGTGCGACTTCTTGCCGTACGTCTTGCGCGCGGCGATCTTGAAGTCGCCGGGCAGCACGGCGCCGGGGAGGACCACCACGACCTTGTCGCCGACGGCGAAGTTCCGCGCGCCGCAGACGATTTCCTGGGGCTCGCCGGTGCCGTTGGCCTGGCCGACGTCGACCGTGCAGAAGCGGATCGGCTTCTTGAAGCCCTCCAGCTCCTCGATGGTCAGCACCTGGCCCACGACGAGCGGACCCTTGAGGCCCTCGCCGAGGCGCTCGACGGTCTCGACCTCCAGGCCGACGGCGATGAGCTTGGCCTGTACGTCACGGCCGGTCTCCGTCGCCGGCAGGTCGACGTACTCCCGCAGCCAAGAAAGCGGGACCCGCATCAGATCTCCATCCCGAACGGCCGGGTGAACCGGACGTCGCCTTCGAACATGTCACGCATGTCTTCCACGTTGTGCCGGAACATCAGCATCCGGTCGATGCCGAACCCGAAGGCGAAGCCGCTGTACTTCTCGGGGTCGACGCCGCAGGCGATGAGCACCTTGGGGTTGACCATTCCGCAGCCGCCCAGCTCGATCCAGCCCTCGCTGGAGCAGGTGCGGCAGGGACGGTCGGGGTTGCCCACGGACGCGCCACGGCAGACGTAGCAGACCATGTCCATCTCGGCGGACGGCTCGGTGAACGGGAAGTAGTTCGGCCGCAGCCGGGTCTTCATGTCCGGGCCGAAGAGCGCCCGGACCATGTGGTCGAGGGTTCCCTTGAGGTCGGCCATGGTCAGGCCCTCGTCGACGGCCAGCAGCTCGATCTGGTGGAAGACCGGGGAGTGCGTGGCGTCCAGCTCGTCGGTGCGGTAGACCCGCCCCGGGCAGACGACGTAGACCGGCGGCTCGCGGTCGACGAGCGTACGGGCCTGCACCGGCGAGGTGTGGGTACGCAGCACGACGCCGGACTCATCGCCCTCGGTGCCATTGCCCTGCACGAAGAAGGTGTCCTGCATCTGGCGCGCCGGGTGGTCGGGCACGAAGTTCAGGGCGTCGAAGTTGAACCACTCCGCCTCGACCTCGGGGCCCTCGGCGACCTCGTAGCCCATGGCCACGAAGACGTCCGCGACCCGCTCCATGAAGGTGGTCAGCGGGTGCCGGGCGCCGGCCGGGGTGCGGTCGTAGGGCAGCGTGACGTCCACCGCCTCCTCGACCAGCACGCGGGCGTCGCGCTCCGCCTCCAGCTCCTCCTGGCGGACCTTGAGCGCCTGGTTCACCCGGCCACGGGCCTGGCCGACGCGCTTGCCGGCGTCCGCCTTGGCGTGCGGGGGCAGGGCGCCGATCTCCCGGTTGGCGAGGGCGAGCGGCGAGCGGTCGCCGGTGTGCGCGACCTTCACCTCACGCAGCGCCTCCAGATCGCCCGCGGCGGCGATGGCGGCCAGCGCCTCGTCCAGCCGGGCGGCGATCTCTTCCGGTTTCAGGGCTTCGACCTCGACAGGGTCGTACGACTTATTGGGTGCGGACATCTCTTCCCGTGCTTCCGGTGGACTGGCTTGGCTTGGCTCGCGTCGCCTCGGCTGTTCGATCACAAACGTCGATGACGAACGTCGATCACGAACGTGGGATGCCGAGCCCGCGTGTGCCCGCGATGCCTGTGCGCCAAAGGTGCCAAAGGTCAAGTCTAAGGGGGACGGGCCGCGCGGCCGGTCCGCGCCCCCGCGGGGCGCCCTCCCACCCGTCGCCCACCACCGCCCTTTGCACGACGCTTCGCGGCTTCCCCCTAGTTATCAGGCCATGAAGGCCGGCGCCGCGACGGGCAGGCTAAATCGGAACTGCGCGCCGCCGGCCGGGGCGCGGCCGACCGTGATCGTCCCACCGTGGGCCTCGACGATGCCCTTGACGATGTAGAGGCCCAGGCCGGTGCCGCCGCGCTTGCTGCCCCGCCAGAAGCGGGTGAACACACGGCTCATCGATTCCTCCGGGATACCGGGGCCCTCGTCGCTCACGGTGACGCTCGTCCCCTCCGTGCTGGTCGCATCCGTTACCGGTCCGACCTCGATGGTGACGGTTCCCTCGCCGTGGCGCACCGCATTTTCCAGCAGGTTGCCCAGGACCTGGTCCACCTTGTCCGGGTCCGCCCACAGATCGGGCAGCGGTTCCAGCATCCGGATCAGGAAGCGGTCGGGTTGCTGGCCGGCGGTGGTCTGCGCCTGGACGTGCCGGCGCACCGCGGCGCTCATGTCGACCCGCTGCCGGCGCACCTCCAGCCGCCCCGAGTCGATCCGGGAGATGTCCAGCAGCTCGGCGATCAGCCGGGTGACCCGGTTGGCGTCGGCGTCCACCGTCTCCAGCATCAGCCGCTTCTGGTCGTCGGTGAAGCGCTCCCACTTCTGGAGGAGGGTGGCGGTGAAGCCCTTGACGGAGGTCAGCGGCGAGCGCAGCTCATGGGCGACGGTGGCGATCAGCTCGGCATGGCTGAGTTCCGTACGGCGCCGGGCCTCGGTGCCGCGCAGCGCGATCACCAGCCGCTGGACGGGCCCGGTCGGCCGGCTGCGGACATAGCGGGCGGAGACCAGCACCTCGCGGCCGCCGAGGAGCAGATTGCGCTCGGGCTGGCCGCGGCGGATGGCGAGCCCGCCATAGGGGTCGGTGAGCCGCCACCAGCGGCGGCCCTCGATGTCCTGGAGCGGCAGAGCGTGTTCGAGGGCGCGGCCGACGGCGTCCTCGGGGGCGATGTCGGTGATCCTGGCCGCGGCGGCGTTGAAGCAGATCACCCGGCCGGTCTCATCGGCGACGACCAGGCCGTCGGGCAGATCGTCGGGCTCCAGCCCGAGACCGGCCCCCAGGGCGTCCGGTCCCCCGGCCGGAGCGGGCGACGGCACGCGCGGCGGCCCGTCGGGCCGACGGCCGTCAGCGGTGACTGCGGTTCCGGAAGTCCGCGCACTCATCCCCGTAACCCCCTTCCGGGCCCCCGAGCACGCAAGCCTACTAGCTCGCACCGGAAGTGCCCCGAAGATCGGGGGGACACCCCTCAGGCGGGTGACACCGCGCGGCAGCCGCCGGGACCGCGCTGGGCGCGGGCGGAGGCATAGAGGCAGACCGCGGCGGCCGTCGCGAGGTTGAGGCTCTCGGCCCGGCCGTGGATCGGCACCCGCACCACGGCGTCCGCCAGCGCCCGGGTCTCCTCGGGAAGGCCCCAGGCCTCGTTGCCGAAGACCCAGGCGCTGGGCCCGCCCATGGAGCCGGTGTCCAGCTCGGCGTCCAGGTCACGGTCGCCCGCGCCGTCGGCGGCGAGGATGCGCACACCGGCGGACCGCAGTCCGCTCACCACCCGTTCGACCGGGACGCCCACCGCTACCGGGAGGTGGAAGAGCGAACCGACCGAGGCCCGTACGGACTTGGGGTTGTAGAGGTCCACGGAGGCGTCGGTCAGCACGACCGCGTCGGCGCCCGCGGCGTCCGCGCAGCGCAGCACCGTACCGGCGTTGCCGGGGTCCCGGACGTTGGCGAGCACCGCGACCAACTGCGGGCGGGCGGCGAGGATCTCCTCGAACGGCGAGTCGAGGAAGTCACAGACGCCGAGCAGGCCCTGCGGGGTGACCGTCTGGGAGATGTCGGCGACGGTCCGGTCGTCGGCGTGGTGCACCCGCACCCCGGCCGCGCGGGCCGCCTCGACGATGTCGGCGTGCCGCTCGGCGGCCTCGACGGTGGCGAACAGCTCGGTGAGCGTGGGCGTACCGCCCGTGCGGTGCGCGATGGCCTCCCGTACGGCCTGCGGGCCCTCGGCGATGAACCGGCGCTCCTTGCCGCGGAAGGCACGGCGGGCCAGCCGCCGGGCGGCGGTGACGCGCGGGGAACGCGGGGAGATCAGCTCGGGGGTGCCCATGGGCGGCGGCTCGCTTCTGTTGTTCGGCGGTGCGTGGGGGTTCCGGTCCGTCCGCGCGGACGGGGCCGGGTCCGGAAAAGCGGCGGACCCGCAGGCCGGGGCCTGCGGGTCCGTCACTACGTCGTCAGGCTGAAGTTCAGGCAGCCTTCGGGGCGTTGACGTCGCTCGGAAGCGCCTTCTGCGAGGCCTCGACGAGCGCGGCGAACGCGTTGGCGTCGTTGACCGCGAGGTCGGCCAGGATCTTGCGGTCCACCTCGATGTTGGCGGCCTTCAGACCCTGGATGAAGCGGTTGTAGGTCATGCCGTTGGCGCGGGCAGCGGCGTTGATCCGCTGAATCCACAGCTGACGGAAGTCGCCCTTGCGCTTCTTGCGGTCGTTGTAGTTGTAGACGAGGGAGTGGGTGACCTGCTCCTTCGCCTTGCGGTACAGGCGGGAGCGCTGGCCACGGTAGCCGCTGGCCTGCTCGAGGATCGCCCGGCGCTTCTTGTGGGCGTTGACTGCCCGCTTGACGCGTGCCACTTGTTAACTCCTTGTAGCGGGGCCGTGGTTGTCGTCACACGGCCCGAATCGATTGGGTCCCGGTCCGAGTCGCGCGCCCCCTCCAGTGTGTGGGGCGCGTCGGCTCACTTGCCGAGAAGCTTCTTGATCTTCGCGGCGTCGCCCGGGGCCATCTCGGCGTTGCCGGTGAGGCGACGCGTCACGCGGGACGACTTGTGCTCGAGCAGGTGGCGCTTGCCGGCGCGCTCGCGGAGCACCTTGCCGGAGCCGGTGATCTTGAAGCGCTTGCTGGCACCGCTGTGCGTCTTGTTCTTCGGCATGCGCCGTTCTCTCCTCGTCAGGGGCGCTCCCGCAGGCACGAATCCGGCGAGCGGGAGCGTCATGTATATCGATTGCTGTCCGGGGCGGGGTACCCCGGCGTGAACCGGGGCTCACGCCTCGGGGATCACGCCTCGGCGGGCTCCTCGGTGGGCTCCTCCGCGGGAGCTCCACCCTGGCGCTCCGCCTTGCGGGCGGCCTGCGCCTCACGGGCCTCGGCCATCGCCTCGGTCTTCTTCTTGTGCGGACCGAGGACCATGATCATGTTTCGGCCGTCCTGCTTCGGATTCGACTCGATGAAGCCGAGGTCCTCCACGTCGGACGCGAGCCGCTGCAGCAGCCGGAAGCCCAGCTCGGGGCGGGACTGCTCGCGACCACGGAACATGATCGTGATCTTGACCTTGTCACCCTGCTTGAGGAACCGGACGACGTGACCCTTTTTGGTGTCGTAGTCGTGCGGGTCGATCTTCGGCCGGAGCTTCATCTCCTTGATGACCGTGTGCGCCTGGTTCTTGCGCGCCTCACGGGCCTTCATGGCCGACTCGTACTTGAACTTCCCGTAGTCCATGAGCTTGCAGACGGGCGGGCGAGCGTTCGCCGCCACCTCGACCAGGTCGAGGTCGTACTCCTGAGCAAGCTCAAGGGCCTTGGCAAGCGGAACAATCCCGACCTGCTCGCCGCTGGGACCGACAAGTCGCACTTCGGGAACGCGAATCCGGTCGTTGATGCGGGGCTCGGCGCTGATGGATCCTCCTCGGTAGCACCACGCGACGGCCTGGCGGACTGCCGCGTAACGTCTTTTCGGTGTGACCAACCGCGCCGGTACATGCAAAACGCCCCGGACGGGACACAGGCGGGGCTCCACGTGGATCTGGAGCACCGCCGCGAAGTCTCCGCGGGGCGCAGCCGGACCATTGACCCGCCAACCGTGAGGTCGGTCGGGTGGGAGATCGGAGCCTCCACTTGTGGGCCGGTCACATGCGTGTCCGGCCGGTCGGAACACCAGAATACACGAGTCAAGGGGTGGCACCCACTTCTGTGCGGCCACCGGCCTGCTCCGTGACCAGGATGACACTCCCGGACGCGGGGTCCGCAGGCGCTGCCCATAGGCTGGAGCCGACCCCTCAGCAGGAAGAAGCCCGAAGACATGAGTGACCAGACCCCGCAGCAGCCCGGCGCAGCACCTACCGACTTCGACGCCATGACCCGTGACATCGCGGAGGTGCCGGCGGTCGAGGTGATCACCACGGTCGCGGTGCATCTGATGAGTTCGGCGGCGGTCAACCTCGGGCTCGCCGAGGAGGGCGAGGCCCACAAGGACCTCGACGAGGCGCGCAAGCTCATCCAGGCGCTGGCCGGGCTGGTCACCGCCAGCGCCACCGAGATCGGCTCGTACCACGCGGCGCCGCTGCGGGACGGGCTGAAGTCGCTGCAGCTGGCGTTCCGGGAGGCCTCGGTCGTGCCGGACGAGCCGGGCCAGGGCCCCGGGGAGAAGTACACCGGCCCGGTCCACGGCTGAGCCGGGCGGCGGACGCCGCACCCACACGACGACGGGCCCCGGCCGGGGATACGGCCGGGGCCGTCGCCGTGCGGTGCGGGCGCCGCGCTCAGGGCAGGTCTTCGGGCGCGGCCGTGGGCTGCTGGGGCATCGCCTCGTCGGCGACGAGGACCGGCTCGTGCGGCGGGTGGGTGACCTGGTGCACCACCGACGCGAGGGCGGCGCCGATCAGGGGCGCGACGATGAACAGCCACAGCTGGGTGATGGCCGCGCCGCCGGCGAACAGCGCCGGGCCGATGGAGCGCGCCGGGTTCACCGAGGTGCCGTCCAGCGGGACGCCGATGAGGTGGACGGTGGCCAGGGCCAGTCCGATCGCCATGCCGTTGAAGCCGATCACGGCCACCTTGTGGGTGACCGCCAGCCACACGTAGACGAGCAGGAAGGTCATCAGTATCTCGGCGACGAAGGCACCGCCGAGGTTGAGGTGGACCGCCGAGCGGTCGCCCCAGCCGTTCGTGCCGAAGGAGGCGTGGGTCTGCAGGCCGGGGATCTGCTTGGCGACCAGGAAGAGCAGCGCGGCGCCGGCGATGGCGCCGACCACCTGGGCGATCCAGTACTCGGTGGCCGTCCGCAGGGTGATCCGGCGGGACAGCAGCATGCCCAGGGTCACCGCGGGGTTGACGTGGCAGCCCGAGACCGGGCCGAGGGCGTAGGCCAGTGCCACCATGGTGAAGCCGAAGGCCAGGGCGATGCCGAAGGTCCCGATGTACTCGCCCGCCAGCACTGCCGAGCCGACGGCGAAGAACACCAGGAGCAGGGTGCCGAGGAACTCGGACACGACCGTGCGGGTCAGCACCGTCGAGATCTCCGTCTTCTCCATGGGGGCTCTCCTCGCGTGGATCTTGAGCTCTCCTCGCATTGTGCGGCCCTGGAGACGAACCCGCCCGTTGACGGCCGGGGGCCCGGCCGGGGGCTCCGGGCCCCCGGCGTGGGGTGTCAGCGCCGGTAGAGCGGTTCCCCGGCCGTGGCGCCGCCGGGCGGCAGCAGGGCCAGGTCCAGGCCGCGGACCAGCCGGGCGCGCAGCGCCTCGTCGGCGGCCAGGGCGCGGGCCAGCCGCTGGGCCACCTCGGTGGCCGGGGCCCCGGGGGCGAGGCCGAGGGCGAGCGTGCCGTCGGTCTCGGCGGACGGCGTGAGGCGGGCGAGGAGCACGGCGGGCTCGGCGTCGAGCAGGGCGCGCAGGGCGTCGGTGACGGCCGGGTCCGCGAGCGGGTCGGCGGTGGTGCGGCCCTCGGCGAGCGCGCGCAGCGCGGGGCCGGTGAGCTGGTAGGTCACCGGTCCCGCCAGGTCGACGACCACGGTGTCGGCCTGCTCGTGGGAGGCGGCGAGCAGGGCCTGCGGCAGCGGGACCGCGACCGGGCGGGCGTCGGCGCGCCAGCGCTGGAGGGTCTCCGTGGAGGTGAAGGCGGGAAGGGCGCGGCGGCCGTCCGGGGCCTGGAGGGTGGGGACGGCCATGTCGCTGGTCTTCTCCCGGCGCAGGCCGTCGGGTCCGGTCTCGACCTCGCCGAGGACGGCCACCACGGGCACCAGGACGCGTGCGCCGGCCAGCGCCGTCAGCAACTCGGGCTCGGCGCTCCGGTCCCGGCCGTACGCCGCCAGGGCCGCGGCCAGTGCCGGGTCGGCGGAGCCGTCGTCGTCGGCGAAACCGGGGTCGGGAATGTTCTTCTGCACCGCCCGAGCGTATCGGGTGGCCTTCCGGCGGCCCCGGGGGCGGTCAGCGGCCGAGGGAGCGGTTGCGCCAGAGGACGGCGGCGGCCGCGAGGAGGACCAGGCCCGCGGCGCCGGCGGCCCAGGGGAGCCAGGGGGTGGCGGTGTCCTCGGTGTCGTCCGCGGTGGGCCCGGGGCCGAAGTAGCGGTCGGTGTAGGCGGCGGGGGACGGCTTCTGGGGCGTGGGCCGGAGGTCCGCTGCCGCGTCGAGCGCGGCGGCGGGGTCGATCAGGCCCGCGCCGTAGTCGTCGTCCCGGCCGCCCTCGGGGCTGTCCTGCGCGGTGGAGGTGAGCACCCGGCGGATCTGGGCCGGGCTCAGGTCGGGGTGCGCGGAGCGGAGCAGGGCGACGGCGCCGGAGACGAAGGCGGCGGCGGGGCTGGTGCCCCAGCCGGAGAGGTAGTCGTCCTCGGGGTCGGCCATGACGATGTCGAAGCCGGGCGCGCTGACCGTGGCGTACCAGTGGCGGGTGGAGAAGCGGGCGCGGCCGCCCAGGTGGGTGACGGCGGTGGCGGTGATGACGCCCGGGTAGGCGGCGGGGTAGGAGACGTGGTTGCCCTTCTCGCCGCCGTTGCCCGCGGAGGCGACGACGGGGATGCCCTTGCCGAGGGCGTACTGGATGGCGGCGTCCTCGCGGGGTTCGGGGTGGGCGGACTCGCTGTCGTCGCCCAGCGACATGTTGATCACGTCGGCGCCGTGGTCGGCGGCCCAGCGGATGCCGTCGGCGAGTGCGCCGGCCTTCTCCGTGCGGGCCCGGCCGCGCTGTGGGTCGTCGTCCTCCAGGATCACCCGGACCGGCAGGATCTTCGCCTCCGGGGCGAGTCCGAGCACCCCGTCCCCCCGGCCCCTGCCGTGGCCGTGTCCCGCGATGATGCTGGCCATGCCGGTGCCGTGCCGGGCCCAGGCGCCGTCGCCGGGGCCGGCCCCGAAGCCCACCAGGTCCCGCTCCGGTTCCACCTGTCCTTCCAGGTCGGGGTGGTTGGCGTCCACCCCGGTGTCCAGGACCGCGACGGTGACGCCCTCGCCCTTGGTGGTGCGCCAGGCCCGCTCGGCGTGCACGGCGTCGAGGGCCCACTCCTGGTCGCGGAGGGCGTCGGCCCGTGCCGGGACGGCGGGCAGGACGGCGAGCGCCGCGGAGGCCAGGGCGAGCGCGGTGGCGCGCAGCACGGGGTACGTCATGACGGTGCCTCCGTGGTCTGCGTGGTGCTGCCGGACGCCTTGCGGAAGTCCGTCCCGATGCGGTCCGCCAGGCCCTTGGCGTCGTGTCCCAGGCCGGATTCGGCGGGGGCGGTGGTGACGCCGGGCCGGACCGCGGCCTCGGCGGGCTGCGGGTCGGTGACGGCACGGCCGTCGGCGAATCCGGAGACCGCGAAGACCACGACCGGGATGTCGGTGAGGATGCGTACGGTCCAACTGGCGCGCTGGGCGCGGCCGAAGTCCTCGGCGACGGTGCCCTTGGCGGCGTACGACAGTGGCAGCAGGTCGGTGCGGGTGCCCAGACTCCCGGTGCTGAAGCGGGTGTTGAGGGCCATCATCCCCGGCTGGTCGGTCCGGGTGGTCTGTGCCCCGACCGTGATGACGCTGCTGCGGGTGGCATCGGCGTAGGTGGCGCGCAGCAGCCGTTCGCAGCCGGCCCGGAGCAGCGCCGCGGCGAGCTTCGGGTCGTAGGCGGCACGGCAGCCGCTGTCCGGGGCGACGGCGATCCGGGTCCAGGTCCGGTCGGCGCCGCCGGGGCCGACGCCCAGGCCGTTGACGGTGCGCGGGAAGAGCCGGTCGACGGGGGTGTTGTGCCAGACGTCGCGGCCCTTGGCGAAGGTGGCCGCCGCGGTGGGCGGGGCGGCGTCGGCCTCGTCGGTGAGCCAGCTCCCGGCCGCGGCACCGCCGACCAGGCCGATGCCGAGGACCAGGCAGGCCGCGGCACCGAGCAGCCGGGGGGCGGGGCGGCGGACGGCCGGGGGCCGGGGGCCCGTCGGCGCGCCCGGCGCAACTCCGCGGTGCGGAGGGGTGGTCGCGGGCCAGGGCGCGGGGCTTCCCGGCGCCGCGGGGGCGCCCGGCGCGGCGCCGGTGGCGCGGTCGTCGCTCCACAGGTTCTGGCTGTGGGCGAGGTGGAAGGCGGCGGTGTCGCGGAAGGTGACGGGGCGGCCGGCGGGCGGCGGCGGGGTGGGGGCGGCCGCTCCGGCGGGGGCCGGGGGTCCGGGCACGCGGTCCGGGCGAGGCGGCTGCGCACCGGCGGGCGGGGGCACACGGGGCACACGGGGCGCGGCGGGCGGGGGCGCGGGGGCCGCCGCGGCGGGCGGCGGGGCCGTGGGGCGCGGCGGGACGCGGCGCGTTGCGGCGGGCGTCCCGGGGGCCGGTACCGAGGGATCGGCCGGTACCCGGCGCAGCACGGCGGTCCGCGGGTCCCCCTCCGGCTCCGGCGTCCCGGCCGGAACGGGCCGCCGGGGCGGCTGCGGGGGTATCGGTGGAATGTGCCGGGCATCGGCGAATTCGGCGTCGGTGCTCACCCGTGCTCCCCCTTGCACCGCTTGCCCCCGGCCCGATCCGCAATCGGGGCACGGTGGTTCGTATCCGGACAACACGCCGCTGACCTGCTGGTTGCGGTGTCGGGCCACTCTAAGGGCTGGTGTGGCCGGTGCTCCAACCCCTGTCCGCTCTGTCGCAATCTCTCCCCTACCCAGTGGTAGTGGGGTCTGGCAGGCTGCGCCCATGTCCCCGTACACATCCGACGCGGATGCCGACAAAGCGCTCTATGACCGGGCCACCGCCTCCCTCGACGCGCCGCTGGCCGTCGTGGACCTGCGGGCCTTCGACGCCAACGCGGCCGATCTGGTGCGCCGTTCCAGGGGCAAGCCGATCCGGGTGGCGAGCAAGTCGGTGCGCTGCCGGGCGCTGCTGGAGCGGGTGCTGGCCATGGACGGCTTCGCCGGGATCATGAGCTTCACGCTCGCCGAGTCGCTGTGGCTGGCGCGCTCGGGCTTCCCGGACGTGCTGCTGGCGTATCCGTCGGCGGACCGGGCGGGCTTCGCCGAGCTGACCGCCGCTGCGGAACTCGCGGCGGCGGTGACGGTGATGATCGACGACCCGGCGCAGCTGGATCTGGTCGACGCGGCCCGGCCGGCCGGCGGGGCGGGCGAGGAGATCCGGGTGTGCCTGGAACTCGACACGTCCTACCGTCCGTTGGCCGGGAGAGTGCGGGTCGGTGCCCGCCGTTCCCCGCTGCGCTCCCCCGGCCAGCTGGCCGCGCTGGCCCGGTCGGTGGTGCGCCGCCCGGGGTTCCGGCTGGTGGGGCTGATGGCGTACGAGGGGCATGTGGCGGGTGTCGGTGACGAGGTCGCGGGCAAGCCGGTGTTCTCGCGGGCGATCCGGGTGATGCAGGCGGCGGCGCGCCGGGAGCTGGCACAGCGGCGCTGGGCGGCGGTCCGCGCGGTGCGGGAGGTGGCGCCGCGGCTGGAGTTCGTCAACGGCGGCGGGACCGGCAGTGTGCAGCACACCGCGGCGGAGGCGGCGGTCACCGAGGTCGCGGCCGGGTCGGGGCTGTACGTGCCGCGGCTGTTCGACAACTTCCGTTCGTTCAGCGGGCGTCCGGCGGCGCTGTTCGCCCAGCCGGTGGTGCGCCGGCCGGGCCCCGGGGTGGTGACGGTGCTGGGCGGCGGCTATCCCGCGTCGGGCGTGGCGGGGCCGGACCGGCTGCCGGTGCCGTATCTGCCGGCCGGGCTGCGCTACGACCCGCAGGAGGGCCCCGGCGAGGTGCAGACGCCGCTGCTGGGGCCGGCCGCCGACGGGCTGCGGATCGGCGACAAGGTGTGGTTCCGGCACGCGAAGGCCGGTGAGCTGTGCGAGCGGTTCGGCGAGCTGCGGCTGATCGACGGGGACCGGGTGGTGGACACGGTGCCGACGTACCGCGGGGAGGGGCACACCTTCCTGTGAGGGCGTGCCCCTCCTTGGCGCCGCCGGCCCGCGTCAGCCGTGGACGCGGTCCTGCTGGTCGGGCACGACGGTGCCGTCGGGGCGCTGGACCGGCCCGAGGGTGCCGTCCGGCTGGGTGTAGCCGGTGGTGGCGCAGGGGTACGGGTCGGCCTGGCGCTTCTTCGGCTCGATGAACATCGGGTTGACGAGCCAGCGGTGGTCGCTGTTGTCGTAGGCCCGGCACATGAACTCGGCCTTGTTGCGGTTGATCGCCAGATGGGCGCCGGTAGCGTCGCCGACGAAGGTCACGTCCGTCTCGGCGTCGCCGGCCGCGAAGGCGGGGCGGTGTGCCCGGTCCTGCTGTTCCCAGGCCTCGGCGCCCTTGACGCCGTAGATCTCCTGGTTGATCCAGCAGCGCTTGCCGTCCATGTACGTCAGGACCTCGCCGTGGGTGTCCTTGACGTCGCCGCAGCCCTGGACGCCGGTGGTGAGCCGGCCGTCGCGGACGAGGTTGCGGATGCCGATGGTGTGCTCGCGGTCGATGCCGACGCCGGGCGCCCAGGCCCGGACCAGCGGTTCGGCCGACGCGGAGACGATGTAGACGTCGAAACCGGCCTTCTTGAGGGTGCCGATGAGGTCGCGCTGCTGGGTGTAGTAGCGGACGTACCCCTCCATCGTGTGCGTGCCGACCTTCTGTTCCGTACCGATCGGCGCGGCGAGGTTCTCGGCGCGGGCGGCGCGGGCGAAGGCGGTCAGTCGCGACGGGCTGTGGCCGGCGAACAGCTGGGTGATCCAGACGTATTCGGGGACCGTGCGGCGGTGGTTCCAGGTGCCGGTGAACGCCTTCTTGCCGGTGGAGGTCTTGGCGTCCTGGTAGATGTCGAGGATCTCGTCGGTGCAGCCGGTGTCCGTCGACGTCGGCAGCGGCCGGCCGGCCGGTATGGCGGTGCCGCATGCCTTGGTCAGCGCGCGGGCGGCGTCCGCGGTCATCCACTTGTTGGTGGCTTGCCAGTTCGCGGGGCGCAGCACCTTGTCGTGGCGGAGCATCCAGGCCAGCGTGGCGTCGGAGATGTCGTTCTTGACGACGGTGTTGTCCCAGTCGAAGGTCGCGACCGGCTTCGCGCCGCCGTGGCCGGAGCAGCTGCCGCGCTCGTCGATCATCTTCTGCAGCTTGGCCCGGTTGTCGCCGTACCAGCCCTTGGACACATGGAGGGTCGGGCAGTGACTGGGGGACGGCCCGGCGGTGGCGGTCTGGGCCGCCACCACACCGCCGCCCACGACCGCGAGGGCGGCACCCGCTGCCAGCCAACGACGCTTGTTGAGCATGGAGCACTCCTGTCGAACGAAGAACCGAAGGCGGACGCTAGCGCATGGCGGCCGGCGTCGTGCGACGTCCGGCCGCCATGGTGCCGACGCGGAGGTGAACTCCAGCGGGATTCGGGTGAAATCCCGTGGGGCTACAGCGGGGTCACATACGCGCCCGCGATACCGCCGTCCACCAGGAACTCGGCGGCGTTGACGAACGAGGAGTCGTCGCTGGCGAGGAAGGCGACCGCGGAGGCGATCTCCTCGGGCTCGGCGAACCGGCCGACGGGGACGTGCACCAGGCGGCGCGCGGCACGCTCGGGGTCCTTGGCGAACAGCTCCTTCAGCAGCGGGGTGTTCACCGGCCCCGGGCACAGGGCGTTGACCCGGATGCCCTCGCGGGCGAACTGCACGCCCAGTTCGCGGGACATCGACAGCACGCCGCCCTTGGAGGCGGTGTAGCTGATCTGGGAGGTGGCGGCGCCCATCACGGCCACGAAGGACGCGGTGTTGATGATGGAGCCGCGGCCCTGGCGCTGCATGTAGGGCAGGGCGTGCTTGCAGCAGAGGTAGACCGAGGTCAGGTTGACCTCCTGGACGCGCTTCCAGGCGTCCAGGCCGGTGGTGAGGATCGAGTCGTCGTCGGGCGGCGAGATACCGGCGTTGTTGAAGGCGATGTCGACCGAGCCGTAGGTGTCGAAGGCGGTCTTGTAGAGCGCCTCGACCTGCTCGGAGTCGGTCACGTCGACCTGGACGTAGGTGCCGCCGACCTCTTCGGCCGCGGCCTTGCCCGCCACCTCGTCGATGTCGGCACAGACGACGTTGGCGCCTTCGGAGGACAGTCGGCGGGCGGTGGCCAGGCCGATGCCGCTGCCGGCTCCGGTGATCACGGCGGTACGGCCGACGAGGCGGCGGCACACTGCGGTCTGGTCGGTCACTTGCTCTCCTCTGTGCTGATGAAGATGTTCTTGGTCTCGGTGAAGGGCGTCAGTGCGTCCGGGCCCAGCTCGCGGCCGAGTCCGGACTGCTTGAAGCCGCCGAAGGGGGTCCAGTAGCGCACGGCGCTGTGGGAGTTGACCGAGAGGTTGCCGGCCGCGACGGCGCGCGAGACCCGCAGCGCCCGGCCGACGTCCCGGGTCCACAGCGACCCGGACAGCCCGTAGTCGGTGTCGTTGGCGATCCGGACCGCGTCGGCCTCGTCCTCGAAGGGGAGGACGACCGCGACCGGGCCGAAGATCTCCTCGACGGCCGTACGGTCGCCGGGGCGGCCCTCCAGGACGGTGGCCGGGTACCAGAAGCCCTTGCCGGCGGGTGCCTCGCCGCGGATGGCGGCCGGTGCGTCCTCGGGGACGAAGGACCGCACCCGCTCGCGCTGGGCGGCGGAGATCAGCGGGCCCATCTGCGTCGCGGGATCGGCCGGGTCGCCGACCGTGAACGCCTTGACGGCGGGCTCCAGCAGCTCCATGAAGCGGTCGTAGACGGAGCGCTGGACCAGGATGCGGCTGCGGGCGCAGCAGTCCTGGCCGGTGTTGTCGAGGAAGGAGCCGGGGGCGGCGGCCGCGGCGGCCTCGACGTCCGCGTCGGCGAAGACGATGTTGGGGCTCTTGCCGCCGAGTTCGAGGGTGAGCCGCTTGGTCTGTGCCGCGCAGCGGGCGGCGATCTGCCGGCCGGTGGTGGTGGAGCCGGTGAAGACGACCTTGGCGACGCCGGGGTGGTCGACCAGTGCGGTGCCGGTGACCTGTCCCTCGCCGGGCAGGACCTGGAAGAGGCCCTCGGGGAGCCCGGCCTCCAGGGCGAGTTCGGCGAGCCGGAGCGCGGTGAGCGGGGTCGTCTCGGCGGGCTTGAGCAGCACCGCGTTGCCGGCCGCGAGCGCGGGGGCGGTGCCCCAGGCGGCGATCGGCATCGGGAAGTTCCAGGGGGCGATGACGGCGACGACGCCGAGCGGCTCCTGGATGGTGATGTTCAGTCCGCCCGCCACCGGGATCTGGGTGCCGGTGAGGCGCTCCACTCCCCCGGCGGCGTAGTGCAGCAGATCGCGGACGTTGCCGGCTTCCCAGCGGGCGTTGCCCAGGGGGTGGCCGGCCTCCTGCAGTTCGAGCTCGGCGAGCGGGTCGACGTGGGCGTCGACGACCTCGGCGAACCGGCGCAGGATGCGGGCCCGGTCGCCGGGTGCCACGGCGGCCCAGGCCTCCTGGGCTCCGGCCGCCCGGCGGACCGCGGCGTCGACTTCCTCGGGGGAGGTGGTGGGAACGGTGGCCACCACTTCCTCGGTGGCCGGATTGAGGATCTTCAGCTCGTGCAACACGGGTGGTGGTTCCTTACATGCGCTCGAAGGAGCGGAAGCGCTCCCAGTCCGTGACGGCGGCGTCGTAGGCGTTCTGCTCGACGCGGGCCATGTGGCGGTAGTGGTCGACGACCTCGTCGCCGAAGGCCTCCCGGGCGATGGCGCTGTTCTCCCACAGCTCGGCGGCGTCGCGCAGGGTGGTGGGGACATGGGCGGCGTCGCCGGTGTAGGCGTTGCCGGTGGTCGCCTCGGGGAGCTCCAGCTCGTGCTCTATGCCGTAGAGCCCGGCCGCGACCATGCCGGCGACCGCGAGGTAGGGGTTCACATCGCCGCCGGGCAGGCGGTTCTCCAGGCGGTGGCCGCGGCCGTGGCCGACCACCCGCAGGGCGCAGGTGCGGTTGTCGGGCCCCCAGGCGACGGCGGTGGGCGCGAAGGAGCCGGGGCGGAAGCGCTTGTAGGAGTTGATGTTGGGCGCGTAGAGGAGGGTGAAGTCCCGCATCGCGGCGACCTGGCCGGCCAGGAAGTGCTGCATGGTCCTCGACATGCCGTACGGGCCGTTGTCGTCGGCCAGTACCGGCCGCCCCTCCGCGTCCTGGAGCGAGAGGTGGATATGACAGGAGTTGCCCTCGCGCTCGTCGTACTTCGCCATGAAGGTGAGCGACATGCCCTCCTGCGCGGCGATCTCCTTGGCGCCGGTCTTGTAGATGCTGTGCTGGTCGCAGGTGGTGAGCGCCTCGTCGTAGACGAACACGATCTCGTGCTGGCCGAGGTTGCACTCGCCCTTGGCGGACTCGACGGTCATCCCGGCCGCGCCCATCTCGTTGCGGATGCGGCGCAGCACGGGCTCGACGCGGCTGGTGCCGAGGACGGAGTAGTCGCTGTTGTGCTGGTTGGCGGGGTTCATCCCGCGGTAGCCGCGCGACCAGGCGTCCTCGTAGGTGTCCTTGAAGAGCATGAACTCCAGCTCGGTGCCGGCGAAGGCGCTCCAGCCGCGCTCGGCGAGCCGGTCGAGCTGGCGGCGCAGGATCTGCCGGGGCGAGGCGACGACCGGGGAACCGTCGTGCCAGGCGAGGTCGGCGGTGATCAGGGCGGTGCCGGCGTTCCACGGGGTGATGCGCAGGGTGGCGGGGTCGCCGTGCATGGCGAAGTCGCCGTAGCCGCGCTCCCAGGAGGACATCTGGTAGCCCTCGACGGTGTTGAGGTCGACGTCGACGGCGAGGAGGTAGTTGCAGCCCTCCGTACCGTGTTCGAGGACGGTGTCGAGGAAGTATCGGGCCGCGAACCGCTTGCCCTGGAGCCTGCCTTGCATGTCGGTGAAGGCGAGGACGACAGTGTCGATCTCCCCGGCGTCGACGAGGACCCTGAGTTCCTCGACGGAGAGTGGGGGCGTGCGGTCTGCCACGGTGTTGCCTCCTGTCACTGCATCCGGAGGTCATAAGGTAGGCACACGAACCATTGATTGGGAAGGGGTGTCGATGGAGAGTGCGGCTGATCGGCTGGCACCGGTGCTGCGACCGGTGCGGGCGGGCAACGGATTCGAGGAAGCCCTGGAACAGATACTCCAGATCGTCCGGCTCGGCCTGGTGCCCCAGGGTGAACGGCTGCCCGCCGAGCGGGAGTTGGCGGAGCGACTGCAGATCAGCCGGGTCACCCTGCGCGAGGTGCTGAAGGTCCTGCAGGACGAGGGCCTGGTGGAGAGCCGGCGCGGGCGCTACGGCGGCACGTTCGTCCGGGTGCGCACGGAGAACCCGGGCGAGGCCGAGCTGCGGCGCCGGACCGAGAAGGTCGACGTCGAGGACACCCTGCGCTTCCGGGAGGTGCTGGAGGTGGGCGCGGCGGGGCTGTGCGCGGCCCACGGGCTGTCCGACGCGCAGAGCGGCCGGCTGCGGGCGGCGCTCGCGGCGACCCAGGACGCCCCGCTCGCCGACTACCGCAGGCGTGACACCCTGCTGCACCTGACGCTCGCCGAGCTGTCCGGCTCGCCGTCCCTGGCGGCGCAGTACGCGGCGGTACGGGCGCGGGTGAACGATCTTCTGGACTGCATTCCGCTGCTGGTCAGGAACCTGGAGCATTCGCAGACCCAGCACACCGCACTGGTCGAGGCGGTGCTGGAGGGCGATGCGGACGGGGCACGCGAGGTGATGCGGGAGCACTGCTGCGGGACCGCGGCGCTGCTGCGGGGCTTCCTGACCGCGCCGCCGCCGTGAGACACCGGGCGGCGGCCGGTCCGTGGGCCCGGGTTAACCATTCTTTTACGCACGGGTCTTGCGCTGGACCGCTCCCCAGAGCAAAGGTATGCCGCTGAACCTTTGCTCGATTTCCCCCCTCGGCGAGGCAGGAGCGGCTCATGGCCGACAACACGGAATCGCAGACCGCACCGCCCCTCGGGGCCACCGGCAGCACATCGCCCGACGAGACCTATCTGGAGCGCCGGACCCTCCGCCGCGGCAGCGCGGGCCCCCTGCTGCTGACCGGCCTGGGCGTCGCCTATGTCGTCTCCGGCGACTTCTCGGGCTGGAACAACGGTCTGGCGCAGGGCGGCTTCGGCGGCCTGGCGATCGCCGCCGTCCTGATGGGCCTGATGTACACCTGTCTGGTCTTCGCGCTGGCGGAGCTGGCCTCGATCCTGCCGACCGCGGGCGGCGGCTACGGCTTCGCCCGGCGCGCCCTGGGCACCTGGGGCGGCTTTCTGACCGGCACCGCCATCCTGATCGAATATGTGCTGGCACCCGCCGCGATCTCCATTTTCATCGGTGACTACGTCGAGTCGCTCGGCCTCTTCGGGCTGCACTCCAGCTGGCCGGTCTATCTCGCCTGCTTCGCGATCTTCATCGGCATCCATCTGTGGGGCGTGGGCGAGGCCCTGCGCTTCAGCCTGATCGTCACCGCCATCGCGGTCGCCGCGCTGATCGTCTTCGCGCTGGCCGCGCTGACCGAGTTCCATGTCGACGCGCTCAACGACATCCCCGTCAAGGAGGGCGCCTTCGGGGCCAGCTCCTGGCTGCCGTTCGGCCTGCTGGGGATCTGGGCGGCCTTCCCGTTCGGCATGTGGTTCTTCCTGGGCGTCGAGGGCGTGCCGCTGGCGGCCGAGGAGACCAAGGACCCGGCCCGTTCGCTGCCCAAGGCGATGGCCGCCGCGATGGGCATCCTGCTGCTGCTCGCGCTGATCACCTTTGTCGCCGCGACCGGCGCGCGCGGCTCGGCGGCGATCCAGTCGGTGGGCGATCCGCTGGTCCAGGCGCTGCAGCCGGACGGCAAGCCGACCACCGTCAGCCGGGTCGTCAACTACGCCGGTCTCGCGGGCCTGGTGGCCTCCTTCTTCTCCCTCATCTTCGCCGGTTCGCGCCAGCTGTTCGCGCTCTCCCGGGCCGGCTACCTGCCCCGCTTCCTCTCCCTGACCAGCCGCCGCAAGGCCCCCTACCTGGGTCTGCTGGTGCCCGGCGCACTGGGCTTCGCGCTGGCCGCGGCGACCGGCGACGGCGCCCGGATGCTCAATGTCGCGGTCTTCGGCGCCACCATCTCCTACGCGCTGATGGCGCTCTCGCACATCGTGCTGCGCCGCCGCGAGCCCGGCCTCGCCCGGCCCTACCGCACCCCCGGCGGCATGGTGACCTCGACCGTCGCCTTCGTCCTGGCCTGCTCGGCGCTGGTGGCGACGTTCCTGGTCGACAAGGAAGCCGCCTTCATCGCCCTCGGCGTCTACGTCGTGGCGCTCGCCTACTTCGCCTTCTACTCCCGGCACCGGCTGGTGGCCACGGCGCCCGAGGAGGAGTTCGCGGCGCTGGCGGCGGCGGAGGCCGAACTCGCACGCGACTGACCGGCACCCCCGGGACACCACGGCCGGCCGGGACCTCCCGGCCGGCCCGTCCCGTCCCCGCACCCACCCCCCACCCACGGAGGACCACACCGCATGTCCCAGCCCCTCATCGGCATCAGCACCTACCAGGAGGAGGCCCGGTGGGGGGTGTGGACGCTGCCCGCCGCGCTGGTGCCCGCCGGGTACCCGGCGATGGTGCAGCGCTCGGGCGGGCTGCCCGCGCTGCTGCCGCCGGGTGATCCGGCCACCGCGGCCGCGACCGTCGCCCGCCTGGACGGCCTGGTGGTCGCCGGCGGCGCGGACGTCCAGCCGGCCCGCTACGGAGCGGAGCCGCACCCCCGCACCGGCCCGCCCGCCCTGGACCGGGACGCCTGGGAACTGGCCCTGATCGAGGCCGCGCTGGCGGGCGGCGTCCCGCTGCTGGGCATCTGCCGGGGTCTCCAGCTGCTGAACGTGGCGCTGGGCGGCACCCTCATCCAGCACCTCGACGGACACTCCGGGCCCCCCGGGGTCTTCGCGGAGCACGAGATCAAGCCGGTCCCCGGCACCCTGCTGGGCCGTACGCTCCCCGAGCCGGTCGCCGTGCCGACCTACCACCACCAGGCCGTGGACCGGATCGGCCGCGGGCTGCTGGTCTCGGCACACGCGGAGGACGGCACCATCGAGGCGCTGGAACTCCCGGGCGCCTACGGCTTCGCGCTGGCGGTGCAGTGGCACCCGGAGGCCGGGGAGGACACCCGGGTGATGGAGGCGCTGGTCGCCGCGGCACGGGGGACGTCCCCGGCGGAGTGAGCGCCCGGCGCAGCCGTGGTTCACGGGCTAGCTACCCCGCTCCCCCGCTGTCAGGGGCGCCGGCCTTCAGGGCGCGCCGCGGGTCAGCCCGAGCAGTTCGCGGGCCGGGCCCGCGGGCCGCTGCCCCGTGGGCCACACGGCGCGCAGCGCACGGCCGAGGCGCAGCCCGCGCACCGGGATCTCCACCAGCCGGCGCGCGGTCAGCTCCTCGCCGACGGCGAGTTCGCTGAGGACGGACGGCGCCGCCTCGCTCACCACCGCCGCCTTCACGGCGGTGGTCGAGGCGAGTTCCAGGAGCGGATCGGCCAGGCCGCCGTGCCGGGCGAGCGCCGCGTCCAGCACCTGGCGGGTCCCGGAGCCGCGCTCGCGCAGGATCAGCGGGGTGGCGGCCAGTTCGGCGGCGGTCAGCTCCGTACGGCGCCTGGTCCAGGGATGGGACGGGGCGGCGACCACGATCAGCCGGTCCTGACCGATCACCGTCCCGTCCAGCCCCGCCGGCACCTCCAGCCCCTCCACGAAACCGAGATCCGCCGCGCCCGCCAGCAACCGCTCGGCGACCACGCTGGAGTTGCCCGCCAGCAGCGACACGGCGGTGTCCGGCCGCCGCGCGCGCAGCGCGATCAGCCAGCCCGGCAGCAGATACTCGGCGATCGTCATGCTGGCCGCGACCCGCAGCCGGGAATCGCGCCGCCCGCGCAGCGCCTGCGCCCCCGCGTCGAACGCCTCGGCCGCCTCCACCACCCGCCGCGCCCAGTCCGTCACCAGCACACCGGCGTCCGTCAGCCGGGAGCCGCGTGGCGAGCGCTCCACCAGCGCCACCCCCAACTGCCGCTCCATGGACCGGATACGGCTGCTGGCGGCGGGCTGGGTGATGCCCCGCGCACGGGCCGCCCGCCCCAGACTCCCGAGCCGGGCCACGGCGAGCAGCAGCTCCAACGCGCCCAGATCCGGGACCCGGTGCGCCAACGACACGGCGGGCTCGTCCCCGTCACCCATCAATCCCCCTGCACATAACCCCAGCTTATGCCCTCATAGACACAAGGTCCCTGGTGGCGGGTGCGAGGGGCGGCGACGCTGGTCTCATGGCAACCCTCGCGCAAGCACCTTCCCGTACCGGCACCACCGCCGCCGGCACCCCGCCGGCCCCGGGCCGGGCCTCGGTCCGCCATCTCGGACCGAACTGGTACGCCACCGTCATGGGCACCGCGATCGTCGCGAGCGCCGGCGCCGCCCTGCCGCTCACCGCGCCCGGTCCGCGCACCGTCTACCAGGCGGTCTGGGCGCTGTCCGCGCTGATGCTCCCGGTACTGCTGGCCGCCAGAGCCGTGCACTGGGCCCGCCACCGCGACCAGGCGCGCCGCCATCTGCTGGACCCGGCCGTCGCCCCGTTCTACGGCTGCCTGGCCATGGCGCTGCTGGCGGTCGGCGGCGGCACCCTCGCGGTGGGCCGGGACGTCATCGGCACACCGGCCGCGGTGGCCGCCGACGCCATGCTGTGGACCGCTGGCACCCTGACCGGTCTGGCGACCGCCGCGGTGATCCCGTACCTGATGGTGACCCGGCACCGGATCGAGCCCGGCAGCGCCTCCCCCGTCTGGCTGCTGCCGCTGGTCGCGCCCATGGTCTCGGCGGCGCTCGGCCCGGCGCTGGTGCCGCATCTGCCGGCCGGCCAGGCGCAGCGGGCCCTGCTCTTCGCCTGCTACGCCCTGTTCGGGATGTCGCTGCTGGCCACGCTGCTCGTGCTGCCGCTCGTCGTGTCCCGGCTGCTCCACCACGGTCCGCTCCCCCTGGCGCTCACCCCCACGCTGTTCCTCGTGCTCGGGCCGCTGGGCCAGTCCACCACCGCCGTGAACCACCTCGCCGATGCCGCACCGGGCGTCGTGGACGCCACCACCGCCCACGCCATGGGTGCCTTCGCGGTGCTCTACGGCGTCCCGGTGATGGGCTTCGCGCTGCTCTGGCTGGCGCTGGCCGGCGCGCTGGTGGTCCGCGCGTTCCGCCGCGGTATGGGCTTCTCGATGACCTGGTGGGGCTTCACCTTCCCCCTCGGGACCTGCGTCACCGGCGCGGCGGGCCTGGCCCGGCACACCGGTGTCGGCGCCTGGGACTGGCTGGCCGCGGCGCTGTTCGCGGCCCTGGTGGCGGCGGTGGCGGTGGCCGGTGCCCGCACCGCGACCGGCCTG
The DNA here is from genome assembly GCF_053597915.1 of Streptomyces sp. NPDC001219. Classification (NCBI taxonomy): domain Bacteria; kingdom Bacillati; phylum Actinomycetota; class Actinomycetes; order Kitasatosporales; family Streptomycetaceae; genus Streptomyces; species Streptomyces sp. NPDC001219. Next base: position 62,781 of record NZ_JBSFJF010000018.1, read on the forward strand.
GCCCGCGGACAGCTGCTGAGCCCGCCCCGGCCGGTCACGCCGTAGCCGTCCCCCGCTTCCTCACCGGGCCCCGGCCAGCGCCCGCGCCAGTACGGCCGGGGCCCGCACCAACGACGGCCCGTACCAGGTCAGAAAACGGCCGCTGACCAGCGCGGCGGGCAGCCCGGGAAAGGCCTCGGGACCGTCTTCGGCGCTGAAGCGGTAGGGCTCGTCGGGCAGCACCACGAGATCGGCGGGGGCGGCGGTCAGCTCGTCGAGCGGGATACGGGGGTAGCGGTCGGCGTGGTCCGCGTAGCGGTTCCGGACGCCCAGCCGGGCCAGCAGATCACCGGCGAAGGTGTCCCGGCCCAGCACCATCCACGGCCGGCGCCAGACCGGGACCACCGCCGTCCGCTCCACCGCCGGGGGCGGCAGCGCCCGCCAGGCGGCCTCGGCGTCGTCCAGCCAGCCGGGCCGGGACAGTCCGCAGCCGGTCACCACGACCCGCTCCAGTTCGCGCCACGCCTGGTCCAGCGTCCGCACCTCGGTGACCAGGACCTCCGGTCCGGCGGCCCGGAGCGCGTCCAGGTCCTGCGGACGGTTCTCCTCCTCGTTGGCGATCACCAGGTCGGGCGCCAGGGCCACGATCCCGGCGACGTCGGGGTTCTTCGTGCCGCCGATCCGGGCGGCGCCGAGCCCGGCGGGATGGCTGCACCAGTCGGTGACCCCGACCAGGAGTTCCGGCGCGCACTCGGCCACCGCCTCGGTGAGCGACGGCACCAGGGACACCACGCGCCGCGGGGAACGGTGACCGGTCATCCGCTCACCGTACGCGCCCGCCCCGACGCCGTCAGCACACCGGCGTCAGCCCGCGGCCCGGCTCAGGACCGCCCGCCTACCGTGCGCCGCAGCCAGAACGCCGCCCCCGTGGCGAGCGCGAGCAGCGCCAGCCCGCCGGCCGCCTGGGCGGCGTTCACCCCCTCGACCCGGCCGTCGCGCACGGTGACGGTCTCGGTGAAGCTCGCCCCGCCCGCCGCGCAGTGGATGGTGACGGGGTAGCGGCCCGGCGCGGTCCCCTCGGCGACCCGGGTCCGGGCGGCCATCCCGCGCTCCCCCGCCCGCAGCGTCACGGTGCCGAACAGGCGCGACGAGGCCCGCACCCCGCGCGCCGGGTCGCACCGGCTGCCGTCGCTGATGCGCACCCGCTGCCCGGCCACCACCGGGTCCGGGTCGACCCGGGCCGCGGCGGACGGCGCGGCGAGCCCCAGGGCTGCGGCGCAGAGCAGGGTGACGGCGACGGGGTGTGCGGGCTTCACGGTGATCTCCTTCGCCGGCCGCGCGCACGGCGGCCCCTCAGGAAAAGCGGGGACACTGCTGAGCGAATCACCTGACCCACCCCGCCGCGCCGCACACGCCGCCGGTCGGGTGATCCGCCGCCGGCACACGAAGCAGCGGGCCCCGCCGCCCGGCGACTGCCGGGGGCGGGGCCCGCCACCTCACACGGGTGGGCCGCACGACGGCGCGGCCCGCGCGGGCGCGCGAACCGCGTGCCGTACGCGGCTACTTCACCGGCGCCATCTTGTCGACGATGCCCGGATGGTCACCGATCCACTTCTCGACGCCCTTGTTCTCGTTGCCCTTGCCGGCGTCCTGGATGTCCTGCTCCAGGCTGCCGAGCTGCTCGGGGCTCATCTTCCAGTTCTTCAGCCAGCCGTGGAACTCCGGGAACTTCTCCGGGAAGCTCTTGTGGCCGAGCGTCTTGATCTGGTTGTTGGCGCCCCAGGTGCCCTTGGGGTCGGCGAGCTTGGTGAGCTTGTACTTGCTGTACGCCCAGTGCGGCGACCACAGCACCACCGCGACGGGCTCCTTCTTGCGGTACGCCCGGTCCAGCTCCGTCAGCATGGCGCTGGTGCCGGCCGGGGTGACCTCGAAGTCCTGGAGCCCGTAGGCCGGTGCGACGGTGTCCTTCAGGCGTTTCATCTCGCCGGTGCCCGGCTCGATTCCGATGATCTTGCCCTGGAACTCGTCCTTGTGCTCCCGCAGATCGTCCATGGTCTTGACGCCCTTGACGTAGGACGGCACCGCGATCTCCAGCGAGGTCTTGTCGTACCAGGGGCCGACGTCGACCAGGTCCTTCTTGTACTTGTCCCAGTACTGCTTCTGCGCGACGGGCAGCCAGCCGTCCGTCTCCACATCGATCTGGCCCGTGGACAGTCCGGTCCACATCGGCCCGACGTCGAGGTTGCGGATGTTCGGCTGGTAGCCGCGCTTCTCCAGGACGTTCTTCCACAGGTACGTGGTGGCGATGCCCTCGTCCCACGCGGGGTAGCCGATGTTCGGCGCCTTCCCGGCGTCCTTGCCCTTCGCGTAGGCGGCGTCGGCGGACGGCGCGAGCTTGTCGACCAGGCCGGGGTGCTTCTTCAGCCAGGTGCGCACGCCCTCCTGCTCATGGCCCTGACCGGCGTCCTTGATGTCGCTCTCCAGGCTGGTGAGCTGCTTCTCGTCCAGGTGGAACCTCTTCATCCACTTGGCGACCTCGGGCTCGTCCTTGGCGAAGCCCTTACGGCCCAGCAGGTGCAGGCCGTCACCGGAACCGAAGGAGCCCTTGGGGTCCTTGAGCTTGGTGAGCTTGTACTTGTCGTACGCCCAGTGCGGGGACCACAGCGTGACCGCGATCGGCTTCCTGGCGTGCAGCGAGCGGTCCAGCTCGGTGAGCATGGACGCGGTGCTGGACTCCTGGACCTTGTACTCGCCGCCCAGGCCGTAGTCCTTGAGAACCTTGTCCTTGAGGATCTTCATCTCGCCGGCGCCCGGCTCGATGCCGGTGATCTTGCCGCCGAGCTCGCCGCCCTTGCCCTTGAGGTCGTCGAGGGTCCTGACGCCCTTCATGTAGGACGGGACCGCGATCTCCAGGGAGGTCTTGTCGTACCAGGTGCCGAGGTCCTCCAGCTTGTCCTGGTACTTCTTCCAGTAGGAGGCGTGGGTGGTCGGCAGCCAGGCGTTGGTCTGGACGTCGATGTCACCCCGGGCCTGCCCGGCGAACAGCGGGCCGGCCTCCAGGGCCTGGACCCTGGGCTTGTAGCCGCGCTGCTCCAGGATCTCCTTCCAGAGGTACGTGGTGGCCTTGCCCTCGTCCCAGTTGACGTAGCCGAGGCTGATCGGCCGGCCGTTGCCGCCGCCCTTGCCGGCGTCCTTGCCGAGGTAGCCCATCCCGCCGGCGAGCAGCGCCAGCACGACGATGCCGACCATGGCCACGGAGGTGGCGGGCCGCCAGTGGAGGAACTTCAGTCCGCCGAGCGTCGCCTGCGCCTTGGCCAGCGCCCGCCGGCCGAGCGGGGAGACCCGCTGGTTGAGCGCGCCGGTCATCCGGTCCAGGTACATGGCGAGGATGACGACGGCGATGCCGGACTCGGCGCCCAGCGCCACGTCGACCGAGCTGATCGCGTTGTAGACGGACGCGCCGAGACCGCCGCCGCCGACCATGCCGGCGATGACGACCATGGACAGCGCCAGCATGATGACCTGGTTGATACCGGCCATGATCGTGGGCAGCGCCAGCGGCAGCTGGACGCGGAAGAGCGTGCGCCGCGGGTGGGTGCCGAACGCCTCGGCGGCCTCGACCAGTTCCCCGTCGACCTGCCGGATGCCGAGCTCGGTCATCCGGACCGCGGGCGGCATGGCGAAGACGATGGTGGCGACGATGCCGGGGACGACACCGAGGCCGAAGAAGAGGATGCCGGGGATGAGGTAGACCATCGCCGGCATCGTCTGCATCAGGTCCAGGACCGGACGCAGCACCCCGCCGACGACCCGGCTGCGGGCCGCCCAGATACCGAGCGGCACCGCGACCACCACGGTGATCAGGCAGGCCACCAGCACCAGCGAGAGCGACTCGATGGTCGGGTCCCACTGTTCGACCGAGTCGATCAGGGCGAAGCCGAGGAAGGCGAGCGCGGCGGCCGGCAGCCCGCGCAGCCACCAGGCGAGCACCGCGAAGATGCCGGCCAGCAGCAGCGGCTCGGGACCGGCGAGGACGGTGTGAATCCCGTCGTAGAGACCGTTCAGCACCTTCGTGATGAGGGTGAAGAGCCAGTCGAGGTTGTCGCGCAGCCAGTTGACGGCGGTCTCCGCCCAGCTGCCCATCTGAATCCTAGGCACCGGCGTTCACCTTGTCCTCGGGCTCGTTTCCGGCCGGCGCGTCCGCCGCGGGGGTCTTGCCGAGCGTCACCGCCGTGCCGCCGGGGGCCGGAGCGGGAATCCCGCCGGCCGGGTCCTGCCGGTCGGCTTCGCCGAGGACGGCGAGCAGCCGTTCGGCCGTCACCGCGCCGACCAGCTCTCCGCGCTCGTCGGTCACCGCGACCGGAACACCGCTGGTCGAGCAGGGCGTGAACAGCTCGGCCAGCGGGGTGTCCACACTGACGGTGGCGGGCGCCGCGGCCCGGAACTCCGCCGCGGTGCCGAGCTTGCCGCCCTCCGGGGTGGTCGCCCCGAGCACGGTCCCGACCTCGGCCATCACCGCGCCCGCGGTCAGCACCCGCGCACGGTCCACGTCCTGGGTGAAGGAGGCGACGTAGTCGTTGGCGGGCGTGACGAGGATGTCCTCGGCGCTGCCGGTCTGCACGATCCGCCCGTCCCGCATCACCGCGATCCGGTCGCCGAGGCGCATCGCCTCGTTGAGGTCGTGGGTGATGAAGACGATGGTCTTCTTCAGGGTCTTCTGGAGTTCCAGCAGCTGGTCCTGCATGTCACGACGGATCAGCGGGTCGAGCGCGCTGAAGGACTCGTCCATCAGCAGCAGGTCGGCGTCGGTGGCCAGCGCCCTGGCCAGGCCCACCCGCTGCTGCATCCCGCCGGACAGCTCGTCGGGCCAGGACTTCTCCCAGCCCTTGAGCCCGGTGAGTTCCAGTGCCTCGGTGGCGCGCCTGGTGCGCTCGGCGCGGGGGACGCCCTGCACCTCCAGACCGTAGGCGGCGTTCTCCAGCACACTGCGGTGCGGGAAGAGCGCGAAGTGCTGGAAGACCATGGAGATCTTCTCGGAGCGGACCCTGCGCAGCTCCCTGTCGCTGAGCGAGGTGAGGTCCTGGCCGTCGATCCGGACGGTTCCGGCGGTCGGCTCCAGCAGCCCGTTGAGCATCCGCAGCAGGGTGGACTTGCCGGACCCGGACAGACCCATGACGACGAAGATCTGGCCCTCGTCCACCTCGATCGACGCGTCGATCACCGCGGCGGTGGTGCCTTCGGCCCGCAGCTCGTCCCGGCTCTCACCGGCTTCGAGTTTGCGGACCGCGTCCTCGGGTCGTCTGCCGAACACCTTGTACAGGTGCTCGGCTTGCAGCCTGGACACATATGCCTCTCTTGTTGTGCGGGGTACGACCTGCCACCCCCGTAGCCAGGTCGTGGAGCGGCGCGGGTTCGGCCCGCCTTTTACCGGTCGAATAGTTGAATCTCGACCGGGTCCACTCCCGGCTGCGCGCCTGCCCCTCTTTATCTGGCTCAAACACGACGGTGAGCCAGCTCACACCGGTGTGACGTAAGGGGCATACGGCAAGATGCGGGATGTGAATCGACGCCTGATGCTCCTCGACACCGCCTCGCTCTACTTCCGCGCCTATTTCGGGGTACCGGAATCAGTCAAAGCCCCGGACGGCACCCCGGTGAACGCGGTGCGCGGCCTGCTGGACTTCATCGCCCGGCTCGTCCAGGACCACCACCCCGATGACCTGGTCGCCTGCATGGACTTCGACTGGCGCCCCCAGTGGCGGGTCGACCTGATCCCCTCCTACAAGGCGCACCGGGTCGCCGAGGAGGCCCCGGCCGGCTCCGCCGAGCCCGACGAGGAGGAGATCCCCGACACCCTGTCGCCGCAGGTCCCGGTCATCGAGGAGGTCCTGGACGCCCTGGGCATCGCCCGTATCGGAGCGGACGGCTACGAGGCCGACGACGTCATCGGCACCCTGACCGCGCAGGCCAAGGGCCCGGTGGACATCGTCACCGGCGACCGCGACCTCTTCCAGCTCGTCGACGACCGGCGCGGCATCCGCATCCTGTATCCGCTCAAGGGCGTCGGGACCCTCCAGGTCACCGACGAGGCGCTGCTGCGCGAGAAGTACGGCGTGGACGGTCCCGGTTACGCCGATCTGGCGCTGCTGCGCGGCGACCCCAGCGACGGCCTGCCCGGCGTCCCGGGGATCGGCGAGAAGACCGCCGCCAAGCTGCTGGCCACCTACGGCGACCTGGCAGGCATCCTGGCCGCCGCCGACGACCCGGCCTCCAAGGTGACCCCCGCCCAGCGCAAGCGGCTGCTGGAGGCGCGCCCCTATCTGGCGGTCGCACCGAAGGTCGTGAAGGTGGCCTCCGACGTGCCCGTCCCCGCCGTCGATCACGCCCTCCCCGCCGAACCGGCCGACCCCGAGCGCCTGGAGGCACTCGCCGCGCAGTGGGGGCTGGGCGGTTCCCTGCACCGACTGCTCCTCACACTCCGCCGATGAACTGTTAGGTTAGGTATACCTAATAACTTTGGCGTCAGGGGAGATTGCCGTGGCAGCAGAGCGTCCGTCCCGCAAGAAGCCCACCGTGCACCGCGCCCGGGTGCAGCGCACCGAACAGCTCACCCCGCACATGGTCCGGGTCGTGCTGGGCGGCGAAGGGCTGGCGGAGTTCGCGGCGGGCGCGTACTCCGACCATTACGTCAAGCTCGTGTTCCCGCAGCCCGGCGTCGACTATCCCGAGCCGTTCGACATCGCCCAGATCCGCGCCGACTTCCCGCGCGCCCAGTGGCCCAGCACCCGTACGTACACCGTGCGCGCCTGGGACGCCGCGACCCGCGAGCTGGCGGTGGACTTCGTGGTGCACGGCGACGAGGGCCTGGCCGGGCCCTGGGCGGCCGCGGCCCGGCCGGGCGAGGAGATCCTCCTGCTCGGCCCCGGCGGCGCGTACGTCCCGGAGGCCGACGCCGACTGGCATCTGCTGGCGGGCGACGAGAGCGCCCTGCCGGCCGTCGCGGCCTCGCTCGCCCGGATGCCGGCCGGAGTGCCGGTGCACGCCTTCATCGAGGTGTCCGGCCCCGAGGAGCGCCAGGAGCTGGACGTCCCGGCCGGCGCCGAGGTCCGCTGGCTGTACCGCGGCGGTGCCCCCGTGGGCCGTGAACTGGTCGCCGCCGTCCGGGCGCTGGAGTTCCCGTCCGGCCGGGTCCAGGCCTTCGTGCACGGAGAGGCCGGCTTCGTGAAGGAACTGCGGCGGCTGCTCCGCGTCGAGCACGGCGTCCCCCGCGAGGCGCTGTCCATCTCCGGCTACTGGCGCACCGGTCACAACGAGGACGGCTGGCAGGCCTCCAAGAGCGAGTGGAACCAGCAGGTCGAGGCCGAGCAGGAGACCCCGGCAGCGACGGCCTCCTGACCCGGCGGCACACCACGGGCCCGCCCCCGGCGAACTCCTCGCCGGGGGGCGGGCCCACCGCCTTATCGCAGGCCGGAGACGGCCGCGCACCGGACGTACGGTCCGGACTCCGGCACCTGACGCACGCCATCGACCGCCCGCAGCCCCGGGCCCCTCACCCCTCCGTGGCCTCCTCGAACCTACGGGCCGACGCGTCCACATGCGCGAGCCGTCGCATCGCCGTGAGCACCGCCTCCCCCAGGACCGTCCCCACCACGACGCTCTCCACCAGCCCCTCGACCTCGGCATGGCGTCCCGCCCAGGCCAGATCGGCGGCGGCCACCCGCTCGCAGGCCACGGCGTAGTCGTCGACGACCTCCTCGAACTCGCCGTGCCCGACGCCCCGGAAGGTGGCCAGCGCGAGGGCCAGTTTCTCGGCGGACGGGTCGTCCGGCTCGATCCGCCAGCCGCGGCGGCGGACCAGCTCGGTGACCGTCCGCCGGGCCTGCTCCATCCCCGTCGGTGCGACGGCCGGCCGCGGGGTGATCGCCTCCTGCGCCGCGCCGAGGACCTTGTGAACCGACTCCGCCGGTGAGTCGACGGCGGCCAGCACCTCCCGCACGGCCGAGACCGAGAGCCCCCCGACGTCGATCATCCCGCGGATCAGCCGCAGCCGGCGAACATGGCCGACGTCGTAACGGGCCTGGTTCGGGCTGGTGAGCCGGCCCGCGGGCAACAGCCCCTCGCGGACGTAGTACTTGATCGTCGGGATCGCGACCCCCGTCTCGCGACTCAGCTCCCCGATGCGCATCTGCCACCTCCCCCTCGCCGGGTCCGTCCCCCGGCGTTCACACCGCCCCGGGGCCCACACCCGGCCTGACCATTGCCTCCATACTAGATAGTCCAGCTATCCGACAGCCCTGGGGCCCCCTCTCCCCCTGCGGATTCGCCCCCGCTCCTCACAGCCCCTTCCCTCGGACGAGGGCCGTATCCGCCACCCGGGCAGCCCGTCTACGGGGTATGGCAGACCGCTTCGACGTTGTTGCCGTCGGGGTCACGGACGAACGCCCCGTAGTACGCCGCGTGGTACTCCGGCCACAGCCGTGGGGCGTGCAGGGACTCGGCGCCGGCCGCGACGGCGGCCGTGTGGAAGGCGTCGACCGCCGCACGGTCGGGCGCGGCGAAGGCGAGGTGCACCTCACGGGCGGGACCGCCGTCGCCCGCGGGGACCAGCCAGAGGCTGTGCCCGGTGGTGCCGAAGCTGACGAACTCGCCGAATTCCTTGGTCCGTTGGGCCCCCAGCGGGGCAAGGGCGCGGTCGTAGAAGGCCGCACTCGCCGGGACGTCCGCCACCTGGATCGCGATGTGATCAATCATGCCGCCAGCGTTCCACCGGAGCGGGAAGACGGCACCGGGTTTTCCGGCGGCGTCCCGGCCGGTTCCCTCCGCCCGGCACCCTCCCGGCCCGGCAGACGGCCTGTCCGCATCCCCCAGCCCTTGAACTCCACCTCCCGCGCCGGGAATTGATTGACGTCCCGACCGCGACCTGTTCCACTGAGCCCATGTCTCCTCAGCAGCGACTGGTCACCCGTGACCACATCGACTTCGGTCGGGTGTGGTCGGCCTCCTGTTGCCGCTGACTTCTCCGTAGCGCCGCACCCCTCCGCCGTACGCGATGCCGTACGCCCGCATGCCCTCCCGCGCATGCCCCAGCGCTTGATCCACGAGAAGACGAGGCCCCACCCATGCCTGTCGAGTTCCTCGGCATTGCCGCGACCCACGACGGTTCCGAAGTCAGCCCCCGCTCCGGCGCGTCCTTCGACAAGGACTACACCCTCGAACTCGCCCGCGCCCACCAGGAGTACGGCTGGGACCGGGTGCTGTTCGCCTACGGTTCCGGCTCCCCCGACCCCTCCCCGGCCGCCGCCTACGTGGCGGCGCGCACCGAGACCCTCCAGCTCCTGGTGGCGCACCGCCCCCATGTCTCGTATCCGACGTTCGCCGCGAAGACCTTCGCGACGCTGGACCGGATCAGCGACGGCCGGCTCGCGGTGCACTTCATCACCGGCGGCAACGACCACGAGCAGGCCCGCGAGGGCGACACCCTCACCAAGGACGAGCGCTACGACCGCACCCGCGAGTACATCCGCCTCGTCAAGAAGATCTGGACCACCCATGAGCCCTTCGACCACGAGGGCACCCACTACCGGTTCCACGACTTCGTCTCGGACACCTTCCCCCTCCAGCAGCCCCACCCGCAGGTGTCGTTCGGGGGCTCCTCGGCGGCGGCCTACGCGGCGGGCGGCGCCGAGGCGGACATCTACTGCCTGTGGGGCGAACCGCTGGCCCGGACAGCCGAGCAGATCGCCTCGGTGACGGCGGCGGCGCGGGTGGCCGGACGCGCTGACCGGCCCCGCATCCAGGTCGCGTTCCGGCCGATCATCGCGCCCACCGAGGAACTGGCCTGGGAGAAGGCCCACCGCACCCTGGAGCGGATCAAGGCCCGTAAGGCGGGCGGCGCACCGAGCCGCCGCCACCCGCTGACGAACCCGCAGAACGCCGGATCACAGCGGCTGCTGGCGGTGGCCGCGGAAGGCGAGCGGCACGACCGGGCGCTGTGGACCCCGACCGCCGCGGAGACCGGCGGCGCGGGCAACTCCACCGCGCTGGTCGGCACCCCGGAGACCGTCGCCCGGGCCCTGCTCGACTACTACGACCTCGGCGTGGAGATCCTCTCCGCGCGGGGCTACGACCTGCTCGACGACGCCATCGACTTCGGCCGGTACGTCATCCCGCTCGTACGCGAGGAGGTCGCCAAACGGGACGCGGAACGGGCGGTGGCCGACGGTCGGCAGGACTCGTAGCGCGCCCTCCCCGCCACGGCACGCGGCGCCGCGCCCCGTCCGTACGGAGTGCGGCGCCGCACCGCTCGCGGGCCGTCCCGGCGGCCCTGATGCTCCTCAGCCCACCGACGAGTACGCCACCACGCCGCGCAGTACCCCGTCCATGGCCTTGCGAGCCGTACGGGCGACCGTGCCGCCGGGCGGGGCCGCGGCCGCGATCTGGCCGAGGACGTCGATCAGCTGCTTGCACCAGCGGACGAAGTCACCGGCCGGCATCTCCGCCTCGCGCAGCACCTCGTCCAGGCCGAAGCCGGAGGCCCAGCGGTAGGCGGCCCAGGCGAAGCCGAGGTCCGGCTCCCGCTGGCCGACGCCCTCCGCCTGGTTGATCTTGTGATCCTCCTCCAGGGCGTCCAGCCGGCCCCAGATGCGGACCATCTCGCCCAGCGCGTCCTTGGCCTTGCCGGCCGGCAGCTTGGGCGCCACCGCGTCATCCGCCTGCCGCGCCTCGTACACCAGCGCCGAGGCACAGGCCGCCAGCTCCGCCGGGCCCAGCCCCTCCCAGACGCCCTCGCGCAGACACTCGCTCGCCAGCAGATCCAGCTCGCCGTAGAGCCGGGCCAGCCGCCGGCCCTCGTCGGTGACGGTGTCGCCCACGAGGTAGTCCATCTCGGTCAGCAGGCCGCAGATCCGGTCGAAGGTTCGGGCGATGGTGTTCGTCCGGCCCTCGATCCGGCGCTCCAGCTGGTGGGTGTCGCGCAGCAGCCGGTGATAGCGCTCCGCCCAGCGCGCGTGGTCCTCCCGCTCGGCACAGCCATGGCAGGGGTGCGCCCGGATCTCCGTCCGCAGCCGGGCGATCTCGCGGTCGTCGGCCGCCTCCGAGCGGGGCTTGCGGTGCCGGGAGGGCACCATGTGGCCGGCCTTCGTCCGCAGCGCTGAGGCCAGATCACGGCGCGACTGCGGGCTGCGGGCGTTGAACGACTTGGGAATCCGCATCCGGTCCAGCGCCTTGACCGGCACCGGGAAGTCGATCGAGGCCAGCCGCTTGACCTGCCGCTCGGCGGTCAGCACCAGCGGCCGCGGGCCGTCCTGCGCCTCGAAGCCGCGGTGGCCGTTCGTCCGCCCCGACGGCATCCCGGGGTCGAGGACCAGCGCGAGCCCCGCGTACTTGCCGGTCGGCACATGGATGACATCGCCAGGCTTCAGCTTCTCCAGCGCCGCCGCGGCCGCCACCCGCCGCTGTGCCGCGCCCTGCTTGGCCAGCTCCGTCTCACGGTCCTTCAGCTGCCGTCGCAGCCGGGAGTACTCCTCGAAGTCGCCGAGGTGACAGGTCATCGAGCCGCGGTAGCCCTCCAGCCCCTCCTCGTTCTTCTGCACCTGCCGGGAGATCCCGACCACCGACTTGTCGGCCTGGAACTGCGCGAAGGACATCTCCAGCAGCTCCCGCGAGCGGTGCCTGCCGAACTGCGAGACGAGGTTGACCGCCATGTTGTACGACGGCTTGAACGAGGACCGCAGCGGATAGGTCCGCGTCCCGGCCAGCCCGGCCAGCGCGCCCGGGTCCATCCCCCGCTGCCACAGCACCACCGCGTGGCCCTCGATGTCGATACCGCGGCGCCCGGCCCGCCCGGTCAGCTGGGTGTACTCGCCGGGGGTGATGTCGGCGTGCTGCTCGCCGTTCCACTTCACCAGCTTCTCCAACACCACCGACCGCGCGGGCATGTTGATGCCCAGCGCCAGGGTCTCGGTGGCGAAGACGGCCTTCACCAGGCCCTTCACGAACAGTTCCTCGACGACCTCCTTGAAGGTCGGCAGCATGCCGGCGTGGTGCGCGGCGATGCCCCGCTCCAGGCCCTCCAACCACTCGAAGTAGCCCAGCACATGCAGGTCGTCGTCCGGAATCCCGGCCGTCCGCGCCTCCACTATGCGACGGACCTGCTCGCGGCCCTCCTGGTCGTTGAGCCGCAGGCCCGACACCAGGCACTGCTGCACGGCCGCCTCGCAGCCGGCCCGGCTGAAGATGAAGGTGATCGCGGGCAGCAGGCCCTCGTTGTCGAGACGGTCGATGACCTCCGGTCGGCTCGGTGTCCAGATACGGGCGCGCTGCCGCCGCTCACGCTCCCGGTCCGCCTCGCGCATGTTGCGGCCCCGGCGCTTGTCCCGGCCGAACGTCGGCCGGCTGTTCTCCATCCGCGCCAGCCGCTCCAGGTCGGGGTTAACCTCACGGCGCCCGCCGCTGCGCCCGTCCCGCTCCTCGAACAGGTCGTATATCCGGCGCCCCGCGAGGACGTGCTGCCACAGCGGCACCGGCCGGTGCTCGGACACGATCACTTCGGTGTCGCCCCGGACGGTGTCCAGCCAGTCGCCGAACTCCTCGGCGTTGGACACCGTCGCCGACAGTGACACCAGCGTCACCGACTCCGGAAGATGGATGATCACCTCTTCCCATACGGCGCCGCGGAAGCGGTCGGAGAGATAGTGCACCTCGTCCATGACCACATAGCCGAGGCCGACCAGCGACTGCGATCCGGCATAGAGCATGTTCCGCAGCACCTCGGTGGTCATCACGACCACCGGAGCCTCGGAGTTGACGCTGTTGTCGCCGGTCAGCAGACCGACCTTCTCGGCGCCGTACCGCTTCACCAGATCCTGGTACTTCTGGTTGGACAGCGCCTTGATGGGCGTGGTGTAGAAGCATTTTCTGCCCTGTTCCAGGGCCAGGTGGACGGCGAACTCGCCGACGATCGTCTTGCCAGATCCAGTGGGGGCCGCGACCAGCACACCCTTGCCGGCCTCCAGGGCCCGGCACGCCTCGACCTGGAACGAATCCAGCCCGAAGTCATACATTTCACGGAAAGGGGCGAGTGCGGTGGCCTGCTCGGCCGCCCGGAGCTTGGCGGCGGCATAGCGCTCAGCAGGGGACATGTCCTCGGTCATCGTGCTTACGAGCCTACCGGCCAGGTCTGACAACGACCCGATCTTTATGACGCCGGTTGCCGGGGGCTGGGCCGCGTGCGCCTACGGGCTGTGGGTGGTGGGTCGGAGGGGACGCCCGGTAAGCCGTCCTCGGCGCGGGCGGCCCTGGTCCCAGAGGTTCGGAACCCCGTTGTTCGCTCCGGGTCCTGCGGGCGGCTCACCGGGCATCCCCTCCGACCGCCGTACGTACGCGGCTGTCCCGCCGTACGGATCACCGTTACGGCACTACCCGTACGGCATCCCCTTGGCAGGCAACCGGCCCCGCAGCTTGGGCGGCGGGCGAGGTGGGGCCGTGACGCGCGGTGTCACCGGGCCGCGGCCGGCAACGCTGGACGGTCGGAGGGGATGTACCGGGGCCCGCCCGCAGGACCGGAGCGAACACCGGGGTACTCAATCGCTCGTAGCCGCGTCGCCCGCGCCGAGGACGGGTGCCGGTGCGTCCCCTCCGACCCCCGCGGCAACCACAAACCCCGCAAAACCCCAGCCCCCGCCGGGCCCGCGCCAACACCCCACACAGTGACCAGATCGCGCCCCAAAGGGGCGCGGGGAACTGCGCGCCCAGCCACAACCCACCCGCAGCCGAAGCAACCGACCCCAACTACCCCACGTCACCCCCGGTCACGTGAAGTCGTCGTACCCCCCACGACGCCCCGCATCCCCGTCGCCGGCCTCACCACTCGCCTGCCCCGGAAGCATCCGGCCGGAGGCCACCGGCTCGATCTCCCCGACCTCGCCGGGCGTCAGATCGAGTTCCGAGGCCTCGTCGTCGCTCAGCCCCGCGTCCGGGTTGCTGAACTTACGGCGACGGTCGTTGAAGAGGCAGATGCCGACGGCACCGAAGTACAGCACCACGATCGGCGCGGCCAGCAGCCCCATGGTCAGCGGATCACCGGTCGGCGTGGCGAGGGCCGCGAACACCGTGATGCCCAGCACCATGAACCGCCACCAGCTCAGAATGCGGCTGCCGGTGAGCACGCCGCCGAAGTTGAGCAGCACCAGAAGCAGCGGAAGCTCGAAGGCGAGACCGAAGACCAGCACCATGCGCGTGACGATGTCGAAGAACTCGTCAGCGGGGAAGAAGTTGGCCCAGTCGCTGGGGGTCAGACCGAGCAGCGCCCCCGCGGTGGTCGGCAGGACCGCGTAGGCGAGGTACGCGCCACCCAGGAAGAGCGGGACACCGGCACCGACGAAGCCGAGGGCGTACTTCTTCTCGTGCCGGTGGAGACCCGGCGCGAGGAAGGCCCAGAGCTGGTAGAGCCACACCGGGGTGGAGAGGACGACGCCGGTGGTGAGGGACACCTTGAGCATGATCGTGAACGGTGCGAGCAGACCGTTCGCCACGACCTGGGCGCAGGGATGGGTGCGCGGGCCGGTCGGGGCCTTGGGGCAGCCGACCGAGTCGATGACCGGGCCGGTGACGAAGTGCGCGATCGCTTCGTACTGCCACATCGCGACGGCGGTGATGACCATGATGGCCAGCACCGATTTCAGCAGCCTGTTGCGCAGCTCACGCAGGTGCGCCGCGAGCGGCATCCGCCCCTCGGGGTCCTTCTCCTGCTTGCGGGCAGACTTGGGCAACCCACTTCCTCGTCTCGTACAGCAGCCGCCGCCGACCGGGTCGGTGTGACTGGATCGGTTCGGTCAGCTCTGGTTGGTGCGGTTCGGCTCGGCCACGGGGCGCGAGCTGCTCACGTCACCGGGAGCCGCCTGAATCGTACGAGGGGCCTGCTGAGCAGCATCGGAGGGAGCCTCGGAGGAGGAGGAGGAGGCGCCACCGTCCGCGTCGCCCTCCTTCTTCATCGCCTTGGCCTCGCTCTTGAGAATGCGAGCGGACTTCCCGAGCGAACGCGCCATGTCCGGAAGCTTCTTCGCGCCGAAGAGCAGCACAATCACGACGAGGATCAGGATGATCTCGGGGGCCCTCAGGTTGCTGAGCATCTGCGACTACCTTCTCGCCGGGGCGGCGTCTGCTGTGGTGCCTGCCGAATGGGGTCGGACTGGCGTCCTGGTGCTAGCTCGATCGTAACGTTCGGTGGTGAACGCCGGGCAATGCCCGTGCATCTTCCGAATTGCCTGGACCGCCGCGCTGTATGAACCGCAGAGGAAGCGTACCCCTCTGCCCTCCGGCGGAGCAGAGCGCACGGTCGGGCGGCGACATCTCACTCCCGGCCGGCCTCCTGCGCACGGGAGGCGAGCGGCAGCGCCGCCCGCTCCAGGTCCTCGCTGGCCCGCTGAATCCGCTCCGAGGTCGCCCCTACCTGGCGGGCCAGCCGTCGCACTTCGACGAAGACGCGGACGGCGAGGACACCGAGCACGGCGATCCCGGCGAAGCCGAGGGCGATTGCGATCATGGGCCAGAGCATGGGAACGAGCCTAACGGTCAGCCCGTGTGCAGCCGCAGCGTACGGACCCCGCCGCCGGTGAGCAGCTCGATGATCCGCTCGCCGGCCGGCTTGCGCACCGCGCGGCGGCAGTCGGGGCAGGTGAAGGAGTAGAAGGTGGTGCGGCTGCTGCCGCCGATGGCCAGCCGGAAGGCGTCCGAGGCCAGTTCGAAGCGGCCCCGGCAGTCGGGGCAGGCCGCCTTGAAGAGCACCGGAGCCGTCCGGCCCGTCAAGGTGGGGGTCGCCATCGTCATCCTTCGCCGCCTCGTCCGCCGCGCCGCGCCGTACGGCGTGCCCGGCTCACCGCGCTCACTCGCCGTACGCCGCGAGGGCCAGCTCGGCGGCCTGCCGCGCGCTGTCCGCGAGCGCCTGCGGCGCCACGATCCGGCCGTCCCGGCCCAGCCGCAGGGCCAGCCGCCGCAGCGAGGCCGGGTCGGGGGTGCGCAGGGTGATGCGCAGCCCGCCGTCGGGGAGCTCCTCGGCGCTGTCGTGCGGGTAGTACTCGGCGACCCAGCGGCCGCCGGGCCCGACCTCGATGGAGACCTCGGGGTCCTCGGCCGCGGGCTGCACCAGGCCCTCCGAGAGGTCGCGCAGCTCGACCGGGGGCGGGTCGGCGGGCGCGTCCAGCAGCTTGATCTCGGCGACCCGGTCGAGCCGGAAGGTCCGCCGGGCCTCCGAGAGCCGGCACCAGGCTTCCACGTAGGTGTGGCCGACGGCGAAGAGCCGGATCGGGTCCACCTCGCGCTCGGTCAGCTCGTCGCGGGCCGGGGAGTAGTAGCGCAGCCACAGCCGGCGCCGCTCGGCGATGGCGCGGTCCACGTCGGCGAACACCCCGCCCTCGGACTCGAAGGTCACCGAGAGCCGGGAGCTGGCCCCGGCCGCCTCGCCGGCCGCCGCCTCCAGCTTGGCGGTGGCCCGCAGCAGCGCCTGCCGGTCGCCCTCGCGCAGTCCGGGCAGGGTGGCCACCGCGCGGGCCGCGACCAGCAGGGCGGTCGCCTCGTCGGCGGCCAGCCGGAGCGGCTCGGCGACGTCGTCGGGGTTGTGCCACCAGATGCGGTCGCCGTCGGTGTCGATGTCCAGGAGGTCGCCGCCGCGGAAGCTCGTTCCGCACATCGGCAGGACGTCGAGGTCGGCGATCAGCTCGTCCTCGGTGATGCCGAAGGCGCGGGCGACGTCCCCGACGCGGGCGCCGGGGCGCTCACGCAGGTAGGTCACCAGGGACAGCATCCGGCGGGTCTGGTCGATCGCGTTCGTCGCCATGGGTCTCGTTTCCCTCTCAGCCCTTGGCCACGGCACGCAGCCGGTCGATGACATCGGCGCGCAGTTCCGCGGGTTCCAGGACGACCACGTCGGGGCCGAACTCCACCAGCCAGGCGTCGAGTCCGTGCCCGTTGGGGATCTCCAGCTCCTCCCAGCCGTCGCCCAGTGCCCGGACGGTGAGCGCGCGGGCGCGCAGCGGGTAGCCGTGCTCGGCCCGCAGCCTGATCCTGGCGGTGCCGGTGGCGGTCTCGCCGGCCCAGCTCTCGACGGTCTCGCGGACGGTGACGTGATCGGGCACCGGCGCGGTGAACGCCCCTTGCCGGGAACGGACCTTGCCGGTGATCCGGGAGAGCCGGAAGACCCGCTCTGCCTGGCGCTCGCGGTCCCAGCCGGCGACGTACCAGTGGCCGCGCCAGCATTCGAGAATCCAGGGTTCGACCTGCCGCTGCTGGGGGTGGGCGGCGTTCGACTTGCGGTAGTCGAAGACGACCGGACGGCGGTCCCGGCAGGCCAGCATCAGCGGTTCGAAGGCGGCCTCATGGGCGGGGATTCGAGGCTCCAGCGCGCTGTGCGGCTGTCCGGCGTCGTAGTCGGCACCGTCCGCGGCCAGCGGCATACCGGCCGCGCGCAGCTTCTGGAGCGCGCCGCTGGCGGCGCCCGCCAGCCGGGCCTGCTGCCAGATCTTCGCGGCGAGCCCCAGGGCGGCGGCCTCCTCGGCGTCCAGGGTGATCGGGGGCAGGCGGTTGCTGTCGCGGCGGGCGAGGTAGCCGATGTCGCCGTCGATGCCCTCGACGGTCTCGATGACCAGGCCCAGCTCGCGCAGATCGTCCTTGTCCCGCTCGAACATCCGGTTGAACGAGTCGTCGCTGTTGGCCTCGATGTAGGCCTCGATGGACGACCGCAGTTCACGTTTGGTCAGCGGGCGTCGCGTCCCCAGCAGGCACAGCGCCAGATTCATCAGCCGCTCGGCCTTGGCAATGGCCATCGACGCCCTTTCTCGTTGAACTCCCGATCGTTGACCGTACCGCTCGGGGTGGCCCGGGCAAAAGCGGGACGGGGAAGCCCTCGGTCCCCGCGCCCGCCCGCCGGCCAGGAAGGAGTGTGGCCGGACACGTGCGAGGGCCCGTGCCGTGACGGCACGGGCCCTCGGTCCCGTCAGCTGCGGTCGCGCACGGCGACCGGCGCCGGTCTCAGACGGAGACCAGGTCGCAGACGAAGATCAGCGTCTCGCCCGGGGCGATACGGCCGCCGCCGGCGCCGCGGTCGCCGTACGCGAGGTGCGCGGGGATGGTCAGCCGGCGGCGGCCGCCGACCTTCATGCCCTGCACGCCCTGGTCCCAGCCGGCGATGACCTGGCCGGCGCCCAGCTGGAACTGGAGCGGCTTGCCGCGGTTCCAGCTGGCGTCGAACTCCTCGCCGGTGCTGAAGGACACGCCGACGTAGTGGACGGAGACGGTGTCCCCGGCCTTGGCGACCGGCCCGTCGCCCTCCGTCAGGTCCACGATCTCGAGCTCGGTGGGAGCCGGGCCCTCAGGAAAGTCGATCTCGGGCTTGTCGATGCTCACGGATGTGCTCCTACTTACGAATCTTTACGATTACCGGGCCAGTCTTGCAGATCTTGCGAGGCCCGCCGTCAGACCGTGCCGACGATGTCGACCGAGAAGACTAGGGTGTTCTTCGCCAGCTCGTGCTGCGGGCTCGCGCCGTAGCCCAGCTTCGGCGGGATCACGATCTCCACCCGGTCGCCGACGTGCTTGCCGACCAGCGCCTTGTCCCAGCCCTGGACGACCTGCCCGGTGCCGATCTGGAAGGCCGTCGCGCCACCGTGGTCCCAGGACGAGTCGAACTTCTTGCCGTCCTCCCACTTCACACCGGTGTACTGCGCGATCAGCCCGTCACCGGCCTTGACCTCGGGGCCCTTGCCCTTGACCAGGACCTGCTCCTTGAGGTCCTTGGGGGCCTTCTCGCCCTTGGGCACCTCGATCTTCGCGGCCTTCCCGTCGGGCGCGGTCACCTTGGGCAGCCCGTCCTCCGGCTCCGCCTGCTCGCCCTCGGCCTTGGCCTTCTTATCGACCTTCTTCGCCCCGACGACGTCGACGACCCACACCAGGCCGTCGCCCGGCTTGATCCCGGCCTGCGGGTTCAGGCCCGCGCCGATCAGCGCCTTGGCCGTGCCCTCGACCTCGACGCGGCTGCCGACCTTCTGCCCGGCCATCGCGGACAGCACCTTCGGCGGCAGCATCTGCTGCGTCATCTGGTCGGTGACCTCGGTCACGACCTGGGTACGCGGGCCGCCGGGCTTGCTGCCGGGCTGCGGCGTCCAGCTGCCACCGAGGTTCCGGCCCTTCATCGTCTGCGCCGCGAAGTCCAGCCGGACCAGGTCGCCCTTCTTGACCGTCGCGCCCTTGCCCTCGACGAGGGTCTTGGTGACGGGCTTCTCGGCCGGCTTGGCGCCCTTCGGCACCGTGATCTTGGGCTTCTCCCCGGCCTTGCCCTCGACCTTGGCGACGGCTGCGCCGGACGAGCCCTTGCCGTCGTCGGAGCCGCAGGCGGCGGTGAACAGCAGGATCGGCACGGTCAGCGCGGCAGCGGCGCGACGGGTGTTCTTCGTGAGGTTCATTCGTCCAACTCGGGCTCGTGGGGTGGGTGGGCAATGCCCGCCACTCTACGACCTGTGCCGCCGGACGTTTCCCGTCACAACACGGCAATGTGCCGGGAGCTCGGAGCTCCCGGCACACCACCGCATTCCCCGCGGGTCACATCCCTGCGATCAGCTTCTCCACCCGGTCGTCCACGGAGCGGAACGGGTCCTTGCACAGCACCGTGCGCTGCGCCTGGTCATTGAGCTTGAGATGCACCCAGTCGACCGTGAAATCGCGGCGCTGCTCCTGCGCCCGGCGGATGAAGTCGCCGCGCAGCCTGGCACGGGTGGTCTGCGGCGGCACCGACTTGCCCTCGAAGATCTTCAGGTCGTTGCAGATCCGCGCCGCCTGTCCCTTCCGCTCCAGGAGGTAGTAGAGGCCCCGGCGGCGGTGGATGTCGTGGTACGCGAGGTCTATCTGCGCCACTCGCGGGTGGGACATCGTGATGTTGTTCTTGGTGCGATACCGCTCGATGAGCTGATGCTTCATCACCCAGTCGATCTCGGTCGCGACCCGGCCGAGATCCTCGTCCCGGATCGCCTCGAGCGTACGGCCCCACAGCTCCAGGACCCGCTCGACGGTGCCCGTACGGATGCCGCGGCGCTCGCAGAAGTCCACGGCCTTCTCGTAGTACTCCTGCTGGACCTCCAGCGCCGAGGCCTCGCGCCCGCTGGCCAGCCGCACCTTGCGCTGGCCGGTGATGTCATGGCTGACCTCGCGGATCGCCCGGATGGGGTTCTCCAGCGTCAGATCACGCATGACCGTGCCCGCCTCGATCATGCGCAGCACGAGATCGGTGGCGCCGACCTTCAGCATCATCGTCGTCTCGGACATGTTGGAGTCGCCCACGATGACATGGAGCCGGCGATAGCGCTCGGCGTCCGCGTGCGGCTCGTCGCGGGTGTTGATGATCGGCCGGGAGCGGGTCGTCGCCGAGGAGACGCCCTCCCAGATGTGCTCCGCGCGCTGGCTGACGCAGTAGACGGCGCCGCGCGGGGTCTGCAGCACCTTGCCCGCGCCGCACAGCAGCTGACGGGTGACCAGAAACGGAATGAGGATGTCCGCGAGCCGGGAGAACTCACCGTGGCGGGCGACGAGATAATTCTCGTGACAGCCGTAGGAGTTTCCCGCCGAATCGGTGTTGTTCTTGAAGAGGTAGACGTCGCCCGCGATTCCCTCCTCATGCAGACGGCGTTCGGCGTCGACGAGCAGGCCCTCGAGAATGCGCTCACCGGCCTTGTCGTGGGTGACCAGCTCGGTCACGTTGTCGCACTCGGGAGTTGCGTATTCCGGGTGCGAACCCACGTCCAGGTACAGGCGGGCGCCGTTCCGCAGGAAGACATTGCTGCTGCGGCCCCATGACACGACACGGCGGAAGAGGTAGCGCGCCACTTCGTCAGGCGACAGTCGGCGCTGTCCCCTGAACGTGCACGTGACGCCGTACTCGTTCTCCAGCCCGAAAATGCGGCGGTCCATGACTGAACATTACGCCTGACGGCCTGCTCTGAAACCGGGTTCGGCCGCCCCGTTTCGATCATTTTCCGTCGTGACGGCCACGGTCGTCCGCGGCACGGGCTCCCCGAGAAATCGCTTCGTCGACAAAAGGACGAGCAGTGCGGCGATTCCGCCGGCGCCGGCCACCGCGAAGCCGGCGACCGCGCCACCGCGCTCCACCGCCGGACCCACCACCGAGGCACCCACCGCCGATCCGACGCCGAACGTCGTCACCAGCCAGGAGAACGCCTCGGTCACCGTGCCCTTGGGCGCGTGCCGGTCCACCACCACGAACGCGCAGGCCAGCGCGGGCGCCAGGAACACCCCGGCGACGCCGGTCAGCGCCGTCATCCCCACGACGCCCGGCACCAGCACCAGCGGCAGATACCCCAGCGCCAGCAGACCGACCAGCAGCCGCAGCCGGCTCTCCGGCCGTCCCGGCCACTCACGGGCGCCGTAGACGAGACCGCCGGCCAGCGCGCCGACGCCGAGCGCGGACAGCAGCGCGCTGGAGACCATGCCCCCACCGTGCTCGTCGGCGTACGCGACCGCCGCGACCGCGATGGCCCCCATCGCCAGCCCGACGAAGAAGAACGCCCCGATCAGCACCAGCAGCCCGGCCGAGCGCAGCGCCCCCAGCCAGTGCGCCTCACGGGGCCCGCTGCGCCACCGCCGGGACGGCGCGGAGACGACCACGGAGAGGGCGCCGAGCACCCCGAGCAGGTTGATCACCAGCAGCGCCGCGCCCGCGGACCAGGCCGCCACGCACAGCGTCACCAGCAACGGGCCCACCGCGAACATGACTTCCTGCGCCACCGCGTCCAGCGCGTAGGCGGCGTGCACCCGGTCCGGGCGTTTGAGGACCCCGGGCCACAGCGCCCGCAGACCGCCCTCCAGGGGCGGGGTGAAGAAACCGGCGATCACCATGGCGGCGTAGGCGAGCCACAGCACGTCCAGGCCGACGGCCACCAGCAGCGCCATGCCGAGCGCGGAGAGCACCGAGGCCGGCAGCATCACCCGCGGCTGGCCGAAGAGGTCCACGGCCCGGCCGAGCAGCGGCTGGCCGACGGCGGTGAAGAGCCCGTAGACCGCGGACAGCGCGCCGGCGAGGGCGTAGCTGCCGCCCTCGGCGCGTACGAAGAGGACCACGGCCAGCGCCGCGGTGGCGTTCGGCAGCCTGCCGACCAGCGTGCCCGCCAGGAGCCGTGCCGCATGCCGGGTCCTGAGCAGCTCCGCGTATCCCGCGGCCATCCCCGCCCCTCTCTGTCCGGCCGGGCCGGACGTGTTACGTATAACCCTGAGCGCTATACGTACCATGACCACCACCCGCCGTCCACTCGCGGCGGCAGAACGTGAGGAGCGAGACACCCGGTGAGCAGCAACGAGGCCGCACCGTCCCCCGGCGCCCGCACCGGCTCCCCCGGGGCGGGCGGGGCCGCGCGCCCCGGAGGCCCGGCCGCCCGCGTCACCAGCCGGGACGTGGCCCGCGCCGCCGGGGTCTCCCAGGCCGCCGTCTCCCTCGTCCTGGGCGACAAGTGGCGCGGCCGGGTCTCCCCCGGCAAGGCGGACGCCGTCCGCGCCGCCGCCCGTGAACTCGGCTACCGGCCCAACCTCGCCGCCCGCAGCCTGCGCATGGGCCGCACCCGCACGGTGCTGCTGGTCGTCCCCGTCCTGACCACCGAGTTCTTCGCCCGCGTCTACACCGGCGCGGCCCGGGCCGCCGCCGACCACGGCTTCGGCGTGGTCCTCTACCCCTCCCCCGAAGGCGCCGGGCCCGCCCGCAACCCGTTCGACTCCGCAGCGGCCACCCTCGACGGAGTGATCGCCTCGTCCATGGCCGCCGAGGCGCTCACCCCGCTCCGGGACGCGGACCTGCCCCTGGTCATGCTGGACAGCGACCCCGGCGACGAGCGGGCCGATGCCACCGTGAACCTCGACATCGCCGACGGCGCACGCCAGTTGACGGGCCATCTGAGCGCGCTCGGCCACCGCCGTATCACCCACCTCGCGGCCGATGTCCGGTCCTGGACCTTCGAGGTGCGCGCCCGCGCCGTCGCCGACAGCCTGCACGGCGGCCCGGGCGCGCTGCTGCGCCGGCAGCCGTCCGCCCTCGGGGTCGACGCCGGGCTGCGCGCCGCACACACCGCCCTCACCGGACCCGGCCCCCGCCCCACGGCGCTGCTCTGCGACGACGACATCATCGCCGCGGGCGCCTGCAAGGCCGTCCGCCGCCTGGGCCTGCGCGTCCCCGAGGACGTCTCCGTCACCGGCTTCGACGACCTGGCCCTGGCCGTCGCCGTCGAACCGGAGCTGACGACCGTACGCCTGCCCGCCGAGGAGTTCGGCGCGGCCGGGATGCGGGCCCTGATGGCGGTCCTCGACGGCCGCCCGGCGCCCGCCGCCACCCTGCCCGTGGAGCTGGTCACCCGCGGCTCCACCGCCCCGCCCCCGCGGGCCCCCGGCAACGCCGCGCGCCCCGGCGGGCGGTGACCCACCGGGGCGCGTGCACCGGGCCGCGGGCCCGGAAGCGATACCTCGTCAGAGCTCGGTGCCGGACTCCCCCGCGGAGTCGTCCTTGCCCTTGCCGCCCTTGCCGCCGGCGCCCTCGTCGGACGCCCCGGCCGCGCCGGAGCCGGCGTCCGCCGCCGGCTCCCCGGCGCCCGTGGCGGTGTTCTCGTCGAGCAGCCGCGACAGCTGCCGCCCCAGGATGCGCTTGAACTTGCGCTGCTGCGGGCGCGTGCGGTCCAGGGTCGCGACCTCCAGCTGCTCGGCGGTCAGCGTGCGCTCACCGCCGTTGGTGTCCCGCGACAGCGACTCCACCGCCAGCTTCAGCGCCTCGGCCAGCGTCATGCCGTCGCGGTGCCGCTGGTCGAGGTAGCTGCTGATCTGGTCGGCATTGCCGCCGACGGCCACCGAGCCGTGCTCGTCGACGATCGAGCCGTCGTGCGGCAGCCGGTAGATCTGGTCGTCCTCGGGCGCGCTGCCGACCTCGGCCACGATCAGCTCGACCTCGTACGGCTTCTCGGCGGCGCTGGAGAAGATCGTGCCGAGGGTCTGGGCGTAGACGTTCGCCAGGCCGCGCGCGGTCACGTCCTCGCGGTCGTAGGTGTAACCCCGCAGATCGGCATAGCGCACACCGCCGATCCGCAGATTCTCGAACTCGTTGTACTTGCCGACGGCCGCGAAGGCGATCCGGTCATAGATCTCGCTGACCTTGTGCAGGGCGCGGGAGGGATTCTCGGCGACGAAAACCACGCCGTCGGTGTATTGCAGCACCACGACACTGCGGCCGCGCGCGATGCCCTTGCGGGCGTACTCGGCGCGATCGGCCATGGCCTGCTGGGGTGAGACATAGAACGGCGTCGACACCGGCTATCCGTCCCTTCCTGTCAAGAGCTCTCTCAGTGGCTGGAGGCACACCCAGCGGTAGCTGGGGGAGCATTGCGGAACATCCGTCCCGTCAGAGCAGCGCGGCACGCGGACCGTCGGGCTGCTCCTGGCGGCGCTCGTGGATGGCACGGGCGATCTCCGAGACCTCGGCCTCGGTCAGCCTCTTGAAGCCGTCCTCGGTGATCACCGTGACAATGGGGTAGATCCGCCGCGCCATGTCCGGTCCGCCGGTCGCCGAGTCGTCGTCCGCGGCGTCATAGAGCGCCTGGACGACGGCCGTGGCGGCCTGATTCTCCGTGAAGTCCTCCTGGAAGAGCTTCTTCAGCGAGCTGCGCGCGAAGACCGAGCCGGAACCCGTCGCCGCGAAGCCCTGCTCCTCCGAGCGCCCGCCGGTCACGTCGTACGAGAAGATGCGGCCCTTCTCGCGGTCCAGGTCGTAGCCGGCGAAGAGCGGCACCACGGCCAGGCCCTGCATGGCCATCCCGAGGTTGCTGCGGATCATCGTCGACAGACGGTTCGCCTTGCCCTCCAGGGAGAGTTGGGCGCCCTCGACCTTCTCGAAGTGCTCCAGCTCCAGCTGGAAGAGCTTGACCATCTCCACCGCGAGGCCCGCTGTGCCCGCGATGCCGACCGCCGAGTACTCGTCGGCCGGGAAAACCTTCTCGATGTCGCGCTGCGCGATGACGTTGCCCATGGTCGCCCGCCGGTCACCGGCGAGCACCACGCCCCCGGGGAACGCCGCGGCCACGATCGTCGTGCCGTGCGGTGCCTCGATGGCGCCCTGCACCGGCGGCAGCGGGCGGTTGCCCGGCAGCAGATCGGGCGAGTGCGCGCCCAGGAAATCCATGAAAGACGAGGACCCAGGCGTCAGGAAGGCAGCTGGCAGACGCCCGGTGCTTCGAGTATTGGCTTCCACACGAATCCTTCCGGATATGCGATGGCCCTGCGCATCGCGTCGGGGTCATCCCTCAACTTGCCGAGTGCCGAGTTGCAGTTGATGCGGCGTACGCCTCGGACCTTACCCCTTTCGGGGGCGTGATCCACATGCCCGGGGCCTGCCCGGACGGATCGTACGGAGAGCGGCCCCACCGCGCTCCACAGGCCCGCCCGGAAGCGGCAACGCCCTCCGGGCCGGCGATCCGGAATACGGCGCCCCGCATTCCGTGCTCCTGCGGCGAGGGGTTCCGTGGCGAATTCCCGGTGCGTGCGAAGCGCCGGTTTCCCGGCGGCCGACGGATCTCACCCGATGTGCCCGAAGGCCGCGCGCGGGCATCCCTTTCCGCACCGCGCGCAACACTTCGGTCCCCCCGCATCGAACCTGTCCGGTCTGCTCTACTCTCCGCCCTTTTGCACGAAGCTCCGCACGAAATCCTCGGCGTTCTCCTCGAGCACATCGTCGATCTCGTCCAGGACGGAATCCACGTCGTCCGACAACTTTTCCTGGCGTTCCTTGAGGTCTTCCGAAGCCTGCGCGTCCTGCGTCTGCTCCTCGACCTCTTCGGTGGAACGCGTGGCCTTCGCCTGTCCGCCGCCGCTGTCCTTGGTCGCCATGTCCCTCACCCCGCTCGGTTCGCCCCGCTCGATGTGACCTTCAAGATCCGACCCTACAAGCAGGGTCCGACATCGGCCCTGCAGTTGCTGCAACGCCCGGGAGTCACCTCGATGATTCCCGCCCCGCGTCGATTTCAGCCGTGAATCGGCCTCGGATCGCCGGGAGATTTGTCGTGCACCTGCCCCGGCTCAGCGCCCGGAGAGCGTCCTGACCAGCTCCTCCGCGGTGTGGCAGCGGTCAAGGAGCTCCTTGACGTGCTTCCGGGTCCCCCGCAGCGGCTCCAGTGTCGGAACCCGTTGCAGGGAGTCACGGCCGGGCAGATCGAAAATGACCGAATCCCATGAGGCCGCGGCGACATCGTCCGCGTACTGCTCCAGGCAGCGGCCGCGGAAGTACGCCCTGGTGTCCTCCGGGGGCTTCTGCTCCGCCCGGGTGACGTCCGCCTCGTCCAGGAGCCGCTTCATCTTGCCGCGGGCCGCCAGACGGTTGTACAGGCCCTTGTCGGGGCGCACGTCGGCGTACTGCAGGTCGATGAGGTGCAGCCGCGCCGCGTCCCAGTCCAGGCCGTCACGGCGCCGGTAGCCCTCCATCAGCTCCCGCTTGGCGACCCAGTCCAGCTCGCCGGACAGGCTCATCGGATCGCTCTCCAGCCGGCCGAGCACGTCCTCCCACCTGGTCAGGACGTCCTTGGTCTGGTCGTCCGCATCCGCTCCGTAACGGTCCTCGACATATTTGCGGGCCAGCTCGAAGTACTCCATCTGGAGCTGTACCGCGGTGAGTGTGCGGCCGCTGCGGAGCGTGATCAGGTGTTGCAGACCGGGGTCGTGGGAGACCTGGTGGAGGGTGCGGACGGGCTGGTCGATGGCCAGATCGACGGCGATGAACCCGTCCTCGATCATGGAGAGCACCAGAGAGGTGGTGCCCAGCTTCAGATACGTCGAGATCTCGGAGAGGTTGGCGTCCCCGATGATCACGTGAAGCCGGCGGTACTTCTCCGCGTCCGCGTGCGGCTCGTCGCGGGTGTTGATGATCGGCCGCTTGAGCGTCGTCTCCAGGCCGACCTCCACCTCGAAGTAGTCGGCGCGCTGGCTGAGCTGGAAGCCGTGCTCGTGGCCGTCCTGGCCGATTCCGACCCGGCCGGCGCCGGTGACCACCTGGCGGGAGACGAAGAACGGCGTCAGGTGCCGCACGATGTCCGAGAACGGGGTCTCCCGCTTCATCAGGTAGTTCTCGTGCGTCCCGTAGGAGGCGCCCTTGTTGTCGGTGTTGTTCTTGTAGAGGTGGATGGGCTGGGCGCCGGGGACCTGGGCGGCCCGCTCGGCGGCCTCGGCCATGATCCGCTCGCCGGCCTTGTCCCAGAGGACGGCGTCGCGCGGATTGGTGACCTCGGGGGCGCTGTACTCGGGGTGTGCGTGGTCGACGTAGAGCCGGGCGCCATTCGTGAGGATCACGTTGGCCAGGCCGATGTCCTCGTCGGTGAGCTGGCTGGAGTCGGCGTTCTCCCGTGCGAGGTCAAAGCCGCGGGCGTCCCGCAGCGGGTTCTCCTCCTCGAAGTCCCAGCGGGCACGGCGTGCCCGGTGCATCGCCGCCGCGTAGGCGTTGACGACCTGGGATGAGGTGAGCATGGCATTGGCGTTCGGGTGGCCGGGGACGGAGATCCCGTACTCCGTCTCGATTCCCATTACTCGCCGTACGGTCATGCGGCCCTCCTAGCCCGGCGGCGCCCCCGGATGGGGTCGGCGCTCAAGTACCGCGGTGCTTCCGGTCCGTGTGCGTGCCCCACGCCCGCACAGCGTGACGCAGCGATACCGAAGAGCCTAGAACGCCTCTGCGGCGCTGGGGAGATCATTACAGTCATTGCTCCAGTCCGGTTTTCCCTGATGCACCGCGCCCTTATGGGGAGCGGTTCCGGTGCCCCCGAAAAAGCGTCCGGCTGCGGACGCCCCGTGCAGGACATCCGCAGCCGGAGAGCGGTGTTACAGGTATTGGCCGGTATTCGCCACCGTATCGATGGAGCGACCGGTGTCCGCGCCCTGCTTTCCGGTGACCAGCGTACGGATGTATACGATCCGCTCGCCCTTCTTTCCGGAGATCCGGGCCCAGTCGTCCGGATTGGTGGTGTTGGGAAGGTCCTCGTTCTCCTTGAACTCATCCACGCAAGCCTGGAGGAGGTGGGAAACCCGAAGCCCCTTCTGATTGTGTTCGAGGAAGGCCTTGATGGCCATCTTCTTCGCGCGTCCCACGATGTTTTCGATCATCGCGCCCGAGTTGAAGTCCTTGAAGTAGAGGACTTCCTTGTCACCATTGGCATAGGTGACCTCCAGGAAGCGGTTTTCCTCGGATTCCGCATACATCTGCTCGACGACCGACTGGATCATTCCGCTGACCGCGGCCTTCCGCGAGTCGCCGTGTTCGGCGAGATCGTCGGAGTGCAGCGGGAGCCGCTCCGTGAGGTACTTCGAGAAGATGTCCTTGGCGGCCTCGGCGTCCGGACGCTCGATCTTGATCTTCACATCGAGGCGGCCGGGTCGCAGGATCGCCGGGTCGATCATGTCCTCGCGGTTCGAGGCACCGATCACGATGACGTTCTCGAGGCCCTCGACACCGTCGATCTCGGAGAGCAGCTGCGGGACGATGGTGTTCTCCACGTCCGAGCTGACGCCGGACCCCCGGGTGCGGAACAGGGAGTCCATCTCGTCGAAGAAGACGATGACGGGGGTGCCCTCGCTCGCCTTCTCCCTGGCGCGCTGGAAGACCAGCCGGATGTGCCGCTCCGTCTCGCCGACGTACTTGTTGAGCAGCTCCGGGCCCTTGATGTTGAGGAAGAAGCTCTTCCCCGCGGGCTGCCCGGTCACCTCGGCGACCTTCTTGGCAAGGGAGTTGGCGACCGCCTTGGCGATGAGTGTCTTGCCGCAGCCCGGCGGGCCGTAGAGCAAGACGCCCTTGGGCGGGCGGAGTTCGTGCTCCTTGAAGAGGTCGGGGTAGAGGTACGGAAGCTCGACCGCGTCCCGGATCAGTTCGATCTGGCCGCCCAGACCACCGATCTTGGTGTAGTCGATGTCCGGGACCTCTTCGAGGACGAGTTCCTCGACCTCGCTCTTCGGGATGACTTCGTAGACGTAGCCGGAACGGGGCTCGAGGAGCAGGGCGTCGCCGGGGCGGATGGTGATGTCCAGCAGCGGCTCGGCGAGCCTCACCACCCGTTCCTCGTCGGTGTGCCCGATCACCAGGGCGCGCTCGCCGTCCTCAAGGATCTCCTTGAGGGTGACGATGTCGCCGGCGCTCTCGAACTCCATGGCCTCGACCACGTTGAGCGCTTCATTGAGCATGACCTCTTGTCCGCGCCTGAGGCCGTCGGTCTCCACGCTGGGGCTGACATTCACCCGGAGCTTTCTGCCTCCGGTGAAAATGTCGACCGTGTCGTCCTCGTTCGCCTGCAGGAAGACGCCGAAGCCGGCCGGCGGCTGCGCGAGCCGGTCGACTTCCTCCTTCAGGGCGACGATCTGGTCGCGGGCCTCGCGGAGAGTATTGGCGAGACGCTCGTTCTGCGCCGAGACGCCGGCCAGGTTGGTCTGCAGCTCGACGATCCGCTCTTCGAGAATCCTCGTGTGCCGCGGAGAGTCGGCGAGCTTGCGTCGCAGGACGGCGATCTCCTGCTCGAGATAGGCAACCTGGCCGGCGGGATCTTCAGACCCCCGCCCCGGCCGGATGCCGCGGTTGATGTCGTCGTCGTGGGCTGCCACGGTCCTCACCTCCTCCAAGGAGCTGGACGCTTCCTGACCCTACCTGGGCCGGTGCAGGTTGAAACCCCTAGATCGAAAAGACTGTCGGGGCGTGTCCGATCTTCACCCTTGCGCACGTCCTCACGCCAAGGGAATACCCACCCAACAACATCGGAAAGCGAGCGGTTGTATCGTCGACTTGGTCAACACCCGTCAGGGCTGGCGCCACTTAGACAAAAACGGTTCACGTACGCAGGAACGGCAGGCGAGATGACCGCACAGGACGAAGCCCCAGAGCTGGAAGTATGGATCGACCAGGATCTGTGCACCGGGGACGGCATCTGTGCGCAGTACGCGCCGGAGGTCTTCGAGCTCGACATCGACGGTCTGGCCTATGTGAAGAGCACCGAGGACGAGCTGCTGCAGGACAAGGGGGCGACAACGCCCGTCCCGCTGAAGCTGCTCGATGACGTGCGGGACTCCGCGAAGGAGTGCCCCGGGGACTGCATCCACGTCCGCCGCGTCAAGGACCTCGTCGAGGTCTACGGCCCGGACGCGGAGTAGCCCCGCCGGAGCGGAAAGCTTCCGACGGGCACGCCCTGTGACGGGTCAGACGCGGGCGGTGCCCATGGCGGCGGGGAGTTCGCTCTGGACGAACTTCCCGCCCTTCCACTGCCACTTGAGGCCCTGGCGCACGTCCGGGCAGCAGCGCGGGACGTCGCGGGTGGAGTAGCCCAGCACCGCCGCCGAGATCGCGCCATCCTCGACGGCGAGGGTTTGGACGCTGCGCTGCTGGGTGGGCGCGAGGAGTGTCGCGACGACCCGAGGGGCGGCCTTACCCCCGGCCGGCTGTGTGAGGACGTAGACGCCGCTGGGCGGGGAGCCCGTCCCGCTGTGGCACCGGACCACCGCGACGGTCTCGGTCGTACCGTCGCCGTCCAGGTCTCCGGAGGCCTTTTTCACCACGTCGAGGCGGTTGGGGCCGCAGTCGACCGGGAACGTCGCCCTGGCCGGGTCGGGGGCCGCCGCGGAGGGCCGGCCGGTGGTGGCGTCGCGGGCGGTGGTGGCCGTGGCATCGGGGGGCTGGACGAAGGAGGCGGCCGCGACGACCGCCGAGATGGCGGTGGCGGTGGCGAGCCAGTGCACGGGGCGCGGCTGGGTGTGCAAGAGGTCCTGGCCTGCCATGGGCTGCACGCGGGGTAACTCCTGTGAAGTGCTGAAGCGGTGGGAGTGCCCAGCATCGTTCCACAGGAGGGGGCGGCAAGGAACCAGCTGGGCCGGAGTTTTCCGTGCGGATCGGGGGGTGGAAACACAGCGGCGCCGCCGGCGGATTCCCGTGCGGGAACTCGTCGGCGGCGCCTGGTGGTTCGGTGGCCGGTTCCGGACGGTCAGCCGCGGTCGGCCGAGCCGCCGCCGGAGGCCGCCGCGGCGCTCTTGCCGGGGCCGCTGTAGTCCTCGCCGTACGCGCCCTTGGCGGGGCGGCGGCGGCGCAGCGGGGGCTCGACGCCGTCGGCGAGGCGGCGGGCGGTCAGCAGGAAGCCGGTGTGGCCGATCATGCGGTGGTCGGGGCGGACGGCGAGGCCCTCCACGTGCCAGGTGCGGACCATGGTCTCCCAGGCCGACGGCTCGTTGAAGGTCCCGTGTTCGCGGATCGCCTCGACGGTGCGGGCCATCTGCGTCGTCGTCGCGACGTAGGCGCAGAGGATGCCGCCGGGGACCAGGGCCTTGGAGACGGCCTCCAGGCACTCCCAGGGGGCGAGCATGTCGAGGATGACGCGGTCGACCTCGGTGTCGGAGAGGTTGTCCTGGAGGTCACCGACGGTGAGCGTCCATGCGGGGTGCGGGCCGCCGAAGTAGCGCTCCACGTTCTGCGTGGCGATCTCGGCGAAGTCGGCGCGGCGCTCGTAGGAGTGCAGCATGCCGTCGTCGCCGATGGCGCGCAGCAGGAAGCTGCTGAGCGAGCCGGAGCCCACACCGGCCTCGACGACGCGGGCGCCGGGGAAGATGTCGGCCATCGCCAGGATCTGCCCCGCGTCCTTGGGGTAGACCACGGCGGCGCCGCGGGGCATGGACAGGACGTAGTCGGGGAGCAGCGGGCGCAGCGCGAGGTAGGCGACGTTCCCGGTGGTACGGACAACGCTGCCCTCGGGAGCACCGATCAGCTCGTCGTGGGGGAAGGCTCCCTTATGGGTGTGGAAGCTCTTTCCCTCTTCGAGCGTGAAGGTGTAGTGGCGTCCCTTGGGGTCGGTGAGCTGGACCTGGTCCCCGACCTTGAAGGGCCCGCGACGGCGGGCGGCACCGGTCGGTTCGGACATGTGACCAGCCTACCGGCCCGCCGGGGCACCGCCGACCAGTGGGCCGGGCGAACGGGCCCCGGTCAAGCAGCCTTGCGGGCCATGGCGGAGACGAAGGCGCGCTCGACGTCGGCGGTGGACAGCACGCCGTAGATCTCACCGGTCTCCTCGACGACGAGGTATTCGGTGGCGGGGGTGGCCCGGAGGTATTCCAGGAGGTCCTCCCCGGCGAGTTCGGCGGAGACCCGCATGCCGTCCTTGAGGTCCTGGGCGAGGGTGCCCACGGGGACCCAGGGGCGGCGGTGGTCGGGGACCCCGACGATGGCGGCCTCGCGGACGAGGGCGGTGGGCACGCCGTGGGGGTCGACGACGACCAGGGCGCGGGCCCCGGCGTCGTTGGCGCGGCGCAGCGCCTCGGAGAGCGGGGTGTCGGTCTCCACGGGGACGGCGCGGCGGGTCAGGGTGCGGGCGGTGAGGTCGGGGAGGCGTTCGCGCAGCCGGGCCATGCGCAGGCTGTTGCCGGCGCCGGTCCAGATGATGGCGGCGAGGATCGCGGCGAGCAGCGCGTCGGTGAGCGAGTCGGCGCCGCCGATCTCGGGGCGGGCGGTGCCGAGGGCGCCGGTGTGGGTGAGCAGCGGCAGCCCGATGAGGACGGTGACGGCGAGCGCGCGGCCGACCCAGGCGGCGGCGATGGTGCCGCTCATGGGCCTGCCGGTGAGCTTCCAGACCAGGGCGCGCAGCATCCGGCCGCCGTCCAGCGGGAGGCCGGGCAGCAGGTTGAAGACCGCGACGATGAGGTTGGAGATCATCAGGCCCGCCAGCAGGACCCCGGGGACCGTGCCGGCCTCGACCAGCTGCACGCCGCCGTAGAAGACGCCGGCGAGGACGAGGGAGAGCAGCGGGCCGACGAAGGCGAGGACGAACTCCCTGCCGGGGGTCTCGGTCTCCTTCTCGATCTCCGAGACGCCGCCGAAGAACTGGAGCTGGATGCGGCGTACGGGGAGCTTGAAGCGGAGCGCGGCCACGGTGTGGGCCAGCTCGTGGACGAGCACCGAGGCGTAGAAGGCGACGGCGAAGAACAGCGAGACCAGGTAGCGGGCGACGCCCAGCTCGGGCAGCACGCGCTCCAGCTGGCCGCCGAAGACCCAGGTGATCAGGGCGGCGACCACGAACCAGCTGGGTGCCACGTACACGGGCACGCCGAAGGGACGGCCCATCAGAATGCCGCCGCCGCTCCTCTTCTTGCCCGGTGCCCGTCCCTTGGGTGCCTTGTCGTGCTCGGGCGGCCGGGACCGCACGGACTCCTCGGGGTCCTGCGACTTCCCGCTCTCGTCCACGGCGTCCCCTCATCGAATACGGCATTCGCCCCTGCTCGGCCTGATATCTCGATCATGCAGGGAGAAGGGGTTCGCCGTCGATGGTATGCGGAGCGCTTCGGCCCGTTACGCTGCGGGGCCCCCGCGCCGGTGGCCCGTCCGCGCCTGTCAGTGGCGGGCCGTAGGGTTTTGTGGCATGGGATGGAGCACGGAGCAGGCCGGGGCGGGCACGCAGAGCGGGCGAAGCGGCGGTGAGCCGGGCGCGGAGACCGCCGGGGCGGGGGCGCGGGGCGGGGAGCAGCCGCGGCCGCCGGTGGCGCTGTCGCCGTCGCGGGCGAGTGATTTCATGCAGTGTCCGCTGCTGTACCGCTTCCGGGTGATCGACCGGCTGCCGGAGAAGCCGAGCGCGGCGGCGACCCGCGGCACGGTCGTGCACGCGGTGCTGGAGCGGCTCTTCGACGCGCCGGCGGCGGAGCGTACGTCGGCCGGGGCGCGGGCGATGGTGCCCGACGAGTGGGCGAAGCTGCTCGGCAAGCGGCCGGAGCTGGCGGAGCTGTTCGCGGACGACCCGGAGGGCGAGCGGCTGGCGGGGTGGCTGGCGGAGGCCGAGACGCTGGTGGAGCGGTGGTTCTCGCTGGAGGACCCGACGCGGCTGGAGCCGGCGGACCGTGAGCTGTATGTGGAGACGGTGCTGGAGTCGGGGCTCCAGCTGCGGGGGTTCATCGACCGGGTGGATGTCGCGCCGACGGGCGAGGTGCGGATCGTCGACTACAAGACCGGCAAGGCGCCGCGGCCGCAGTTCGCCGAGGGCGCGCTGTTCCAGATGAAGTTCTACGCCCTGGTGGTGTGGCGGCTGCGGGGTGTGGTGCCGCGGCGGCTCCAGCTGGTCTATCTGGGCAGCGGCGACGTCGTGACGTACGACCCGGGCGAGGCCGATCTGCGGGGTGTGGAGCGGAAGTTGCTGGCGCTGTGGGAGGCGATCCAGCGGGCGACGGCGACCGGCGACTGGCGGCCGCGGCCGACGAAGCTGTGCGGCTGGTGCGACCACCAGGCGCACTGTCCGGAATTCGGCGGCACTCCCCCGGTGTATCCGCTGCAGGTGCGCCCGCCCGAGGGCGGTGTGCCGCCGCAGGGCAGAATGGGGGACATCTAACGAAGGAGAGCTCGTGGCCATCCGCGTCCTGCTGGTCGACGACCAGCCCCTGCTGCGTACGGGATTCCGGATGATTCTGGAGGCGGAGCAGGATCTGGCGGTCGTCGGCGAGGCCGGTGACGGCCTCCAGGCACTGGAGCAGGTGCGGGCGCTGCAGCCCGATGTGGTGCTGATGGACATCCGGATGCCCCGGATGGACGGTGTCGAGGCGACCCGGCAGATCACCGGTCCGGCGAAGGACGGCCCGGCGAAGGTGCTGGTGCTGACCACCTTCGATCTGGACGAGTACGTCGTCGAGGCGCTGCGGGCGGGGGCGAGCGGCTTTCTGCTCAAGGACGCGCCCGCCAACGAGCTGGTACAGGCGATCCGGGTGGTGGCGGCGGGCGAGGCGATGCTCGCGCCGAGCATCACCCGCCGGCTGCTCGACAAGTACGCCGGGCATCTGCCGTCGGGCGAGGAGCCGGTGCCGGACACGCTGCACACCCTCACCGAGCGCGAGGTGGAGGTGCTGAAGCTGGTGGCCCGCGGGCTGTCGAACGCGGAGATCGCCGCGGATCTGTTCGTGAGCGAGACCACCGTCAAGACGCATGTGGGCCATGTGCTGACGAAGCTGGGGCTGCGCGACCGGGTGCAGGCGGCGGTGTACGCGTACGAGAGCGGGCTGGTGCGTCCCGGCGCCCAGTAGGCGGTGCGGGTCCGACGGCCCGGCGGACGGACGACGGCGGGGCCGGCCCGGGAGAGATTCCCGGACCGGCCCCGCCGTGCTGCCGGGATCAGGCCTCGGTCGCCTTGCTGATCTCCCAGAAGCGGAACACGGTCGAGGGGTCCAGGGTCCATTCCAGGCCGGAGACCCCGTCGCGGGCCACCGCGTACTGCTTGCCCTGCCAGATCGGGATCATCGGCACGTCCTCGGCGACGATGTCCTGCAGCTCCCGGAACTGGTCCTTGGTGGCGCCGCGGTTCGGCTGGTCGGCCGTCTTGGGCAGCAGCCGGCCGGTGATGGTGGGCGAGCTGTAGTTGTTGGCCACCACACTGTCCTTGCCGAAGAACGGCGCGGTGAAGTTGTCGGGGTCCGGATAGTCGGGTATCCAGCCCTTGACGTAGGCGCCGAACTTGCCGTCGGCCATGCCCTGTTCGTACTCCTTGGTGGGCAGGGTGCGCACCTTGGCGTTGAACAGCCCGCTGGCGTTGAGCTGTTGGGCGATCTCCTCGAAGGCCGGGACGGTGCCGGGGCCGTAGCGGTCGGGGGTGGCCCACAGCGTGAGCGGCACCTTGCCGTTGAAGCCGGCGGAGCGCAGCGCGTCCTTCGCCTTGTCGGGCTTCGGGCGGTCGCCGTAGGTGTTGAAGAAGGAGGTGCTGTGGCCGGTGATGCCGGCCGGGACGATGGAGTACAGCGGCACCGCGGTGCGCTGGTAGACGTCCCGGACGAGGGTGGAGCGGTCCAGGAGGTAGGCGATCGCCTTGCGGACGCCCTGCTTGCCGGCGACCGGGTCCTTGAGGTTGAAGACCAGGTGCATGACCTCGGCGCTGGCGCCCTCGACGACCTGGGTGCCGTTCTGCTGCTCCAGCGAGGCGTTGTCGAGTGCCGCGATGTCCTTCATGGACAGACCGCGGTAGGCGACATCGACGTCGCCCTTCTCGACGGCCGTCTTGAGCTTGTCGGGGTGGTTGAAGAACTTCACGGTCATGCCGGAGTTCTTGACCTTGGCCGGGCCCTTGTAGGAGCCGTTGACGGCGAAGACGGCCTTCTGGGAGCCGTAGTCCTTGAGGGTGTAGACGCCGGAGCCGACGGCCTTGCCGTCGGTGCGCAGCCGGTCGGCGGGGTACTCGGCGTGGTCGACGATGGAGCCGGCACCCGAGGCGATCTTCATGGGGAAGGTCGCGTCGGGCGACTTCAGCCGGAAGACCACGGTCTTGGAGTCC
The DNA here is from genome assembly GCF_053597915.1 of Streptomyces sp. NPDC001219. Lineage (NCBI taxonomy): Bacteria > Bacillati > Actinomycetota > Actinomycetes > Kitasatosporales > Streptomycetaceae > Streptomyces > Streptomyces sp. NPDC001219. The sequence continues at coordinate 99,077 of NZ_JBSFJF010000018.1, forward strand.
GGGGTCTCGACCTTGTCGAGCGCGGAGAACATCACGGCGGGGCCGTTCTTGTCCTTGATGCGCCGGGTGCGGTCGAAGGAGTACTTGACGTCCTTGGACGTCAGCTTGTCGCCGTTGCTGAAGGTGAGGCCGTCCTTCAGGGTGCAGCGGTAGACCTTGCTGTCCCGGTCGGTGAAGCCGCAGCGCTCGGCGGCCTCCGGCTCGGGGGTGGTGCCTCCCTTGGGGAAGCTCAGCAGGGACTGGAAGACGTTGTTGAACAACAGCCAGGAGCCGGGCTCGTAACCGGCAGCGGGGTCGGTGGAGACGACCTTGTCCGTCATTCCCATGACCACGGGTTCGCCGTTGCCGGCCGCTCCCGAGTCGTCCGTGCCGCACCCGGCGACCGCGAGCAGAGCTGTGGTCAGCCCCGCCCCGATCGGGGCAGCCAGCCACTGGTCACGCTTCCTCACTAAACGGTCCTCACGTTCTGGGTCATGCCTGTCGGGCCGCGGCGGGGAGGCCGCGGCGGTGGTGGTGTGCTGCGGGGGTCGCATCCGCCGGCTCAGTCCGCGACGCCGCGGCTGAGCTCCCAGATCTGCAGCCCCGAGGCGGAGTTGAGGGCCCACTCGAGGCCGGTGATGTCATCACGGGCGGCGACGTACTGCTTGCCCTGCCACAGCGGGATGAGCGGTACGTCGTCGGCGATGATGTCCTGTGCCTGCTTGAAGTCGGCGCCCGCGGCGTTGCGGTCGGACTGCTGGCGGCTGGACGGGATGAGCTGCGACTCGATCTTGCCGTTGCGGTAGGGGGAGCCGAGGAAGTTCTGCTTGCCGATGAACGGCGCGATGTAGTTGTCGGCGTCCGGGATGTCCGGGAACCAGCCCATGTTGTAGACGGAGTACTTGCCGTCCAGGGCGTCGGTGCGGAACTGCTGCCAGCTGTCGACACCCTTGATGCTCACGTCGAAGAGCTTGGTGCGGTTGAGCTGGCCCTGCAGCGCACGGACTTCCTTGCCGGTGCTGGAGCCGTAGTGGTTCGTGGTGTACGTGAGCGTGAACTTCACCGGAGTGGTGATGTTCGCCTGCTGCAGGGTCTTGCGGGCGGCCGCGGCGTTGGGGTTCCCGTACTTGTTGAAGAACGAGTTGATGTGGCCGGTGAGGCCGGTGGGCACCATCGAGAAGAGCGGGACGCCGGTGTAGTCGTAGACGTTCCGCACCAGGTCCGAGCGGTTGACGAGCTGCGCCATCGCGCGCCGCACGGCTTTGTCGGAGACCGCCGGGTCCTTCGTGTTGAAGGCGAGGTAGCGGATCTCCTGGCCCGGCATCTCCTGGAGCGTGATGCCCTTGTCGCGGGCGCCCTGCAGACCCTTGATCTGGTCGGGCGCCAGACCGCGGTTCATCACGTCGATGCTGCCCTTGCGCAGCGCCCGCTCCGTCGTGACGGAGTCGCTGAAGAAGCGCATCTCGACCTTTTCGTTCTTCGCCTTCACCCCGCCCTTGTAGGTGGGGTTCTTGGTGAAGAAGGCCTTGGTGATGCGGTTGTTCTTACGCTCCGTCTTGAGGGTGTACGGGCCGGAGCCGACCACGTCGAACCCGCTGCGGAGGCGGCCCTTGGGGTACACCTCGGGGTCGACGATGGCCGCCGCGGGCGTGGTGAGCTTCTGCGGGAAGGTGGCGTCAGGCTTCTTGAGGTGGAAGACCACCTCGCTGTCGCTGGGCGTCTCGACCTTGTCGACGCCGTCGAGCAACGAGACCGGACCGTTGGTGTTGTTGATGGCCAGCATGCGCTCGATGGAGAACTTGACGTCCTGCGCGGTCAGGGCATGACCGTTCGAGAACTTCAGGCCGTCGCGCAGGGTGCAGCGGTACTGCTCGTTCTGGGTGTCGCGGAACCCGCAGGACTCGGCGGCCTCGGGCACCGGAGCGGTACCGGAGCGGGGCAGCCGCATCAGCGTCTGCAGCGTGCTCCGCATGATGTTCCACGCGTCGACGTCGTAGGCCTGCGACGGGTCGAGCGGCGCGGGGGCCGCCTTCGTCGCCTCGATGGGGGTGGCGACGCCCACCACGATCGGATCGACGCCCTCGCCGGCGCCGTCCGTGCCGCCACAGGCGGCGAGGACGGGGGCGAGGAGACCGGCCAGCGCCGGCAGCACCAGGGTCTTGCGATTCATCGTGGGCAGGTTCCTTATCAGCGCAGAGGTGTTGCTCGCGTCGACATTAGTAGGAACGGCCAGCCGCACTGAGACACAAAGGAGTTGTCTCGATATGGCACCTGGATAACGATGGCAAGCTGATCGATATCCGGACGGCGGAACGATTCACCTGTTGCTCCACCAATCCGGACACTTACCCCCGCGGAAAGCACCTCGGAGGCCCCCTGGAGCACCCGTGGGGCCCGCTGTCGACGGCCCGGCACGTGAGAAACGTCACGCGTTCAAGGGTCCATGGCGAAGCAACAATTCAGTCACTGTATTCGTCACGGAAAATGAGCGGGCCGCTCCCCTCGGTTCCCGGCGCCTTTCCCGGAGCACGCTCAGTGCACGGTGCCCCGGCTTTCCGTGATGAGCGTCCGGAGAAATGGCAGATCGACTTCTTCCAGCGAACGGACGACCGTGCGCCCCAGCGCCGGCGGGATCGGCGTCACCGAGGGCACCGCGACGACCGGGCAGCCCGCCGCCTCGCCCGCCGTCACCCCGGTCAGGGTGTCCTCGATGACCGCACAGCACTCCGGGTCCACCCCGAGCCGTGCGGCGGCCGTCAGATACGGGTCGGGGTGCGGCTTGGTGCGCTCCAGGTCGTCGCCCGCCAGGGTCAGCCGGAAGTTCTCCGGGCCGAGTGAGTGCAGCATCTGGTCGACGACGGCGCGGTGCGAGGCGGAGACCAGCGCGGCGGGCACGCCGTGGGCGGCCAGTTCGGCCAGCAGCCGGCGGGCGCCGGGCATCAGTGGGACACCACGTCCGACACGGGCCAGGAAGGCGGCGTTGAGCAGCACGCTCAGCTCGGTCAGGCTGATGTCGACTCCGGTGACCTGAATCAGATAGCCGGCGCTGCGGGACATCGGGCCGCCCACCACGACCTCGCGGTGCGCGTCGTCGAGGATGTGCCCGAGTTCGGCGAAGACCTCCGCCTCCGCCTCCCACCAGAAGCCCTCGGTGTCGACGAGGGTGCCGTCCAGATCGAGGAACACGGCCTGGAGGGTCGCGGCTTCGGCCGTGCGGGTGCCGACTGCGGGGATGCTGCTGGTCATCCATCCACCTCCGTTACGACGCCCCCGAAGGGACGAAAGGGCCGGTCGCCATCCCCGGCTGGGGATACGACCGGCCGCCACCGGACCGATAAGTGTACGACGGTATGCGCCGGAATGCGCGGCGCCACAGGTCAGGGCCGTCCGGGGCCTGTCCCGGGACGGCCCTGGCGCGTGCTCACACGGAGCGACCGCGGATGACCACAGGGTGCGTCCGTGAGGGGACGCACCCCGTGGGCTCCGGCGGGCGTCCGCCCGCTACCGGGCGTTGAAGTACTTGGCTTCCGGGTGGTGGATGACGATGGCGTCGGTGGACTGCTCGGGGTGGAGCTGGAACTCCTCGGACAGCTCGACCCCGATCCGCTCCGGCTGGAGCAGGTCGGCGATCTTGGCGCGGTCCTCCAGGTCGGGGCAGGCGCCGTAGCCCAGCGAGAAGCGCGCGCCGCGGTACTTGAGCGCGAACATGTCCTCGACGTCGGCGGGGTCCTCCCCGGCGAAGCCCAGCTCGGCGCGGACCCGGGCGTGCCAGTACTCGGCCAGCGCCTCGGCCAACTGGACGGACAGGCCGTGCAGTTCGAGGTAGTCGCGGTAGGAGTTGGCCTCGAAGAGCTCGGCGGTGGCGCCGCCGATCTTCGAGCCGACGGTGACGACCTGGAGGCCGACGACGTCGGTCTCGCCGGACTCCTCCGGGCGGAAGTAGTCGGCCAGGCACAGCCGGCGGCCGCGGCGCTGGCGGGGGAAGGTGAAGCGGGTGCGCTCGGTGCCGTCCTCGTGCAGCAGGATCAGGTCGTCGCCCTTGGAGACGCAGGGGAAGTAACCGTGCACGACGGCGGCTTCGAGCAGGTTCTCGGTCTGGAGCTTGTCGAGCCAGCCGCGCAGGCGGGGGCGGCCCTCGGTCTCCACCAGCTCCTCGTACGTCGGCCCCTCGCCGGTGCGGGCCTGCTTGAGGCCCCACTGGCCCTTGAACAGCGCGCCCTCGTCCAGCCAGGAGGCGTAGTCGGCGAGGTGGATGCCCTTGACGACCCGGGTGCCCCAGAACGGCGGCGCCGGGACGGGGTTGTCGACGGCCACGTCGGAGCGCACCGCGCCCTCGGGCTCCTCGGTCTCCGGCAGGGCGGTGTCCCGCTTGGGCACCCGGCGCTGCTTGAGTTCGGGGAGGGTCGCGCCGGGCACCCCGCGCTTGACGGCGATCAGGGCGTCCATCAGGCGCAGGCCCTCGAAGGCGTCGCGGGCGTAGCGGACCTCGCCCTCGTAGATCTCGTGCAGGTCCTGCTCGACGTAGGCGCGGGTGAGGGCGGCGCCGCCCAGGATGACGGGGAAGTCGGCCGCCATCTTGCGCTGGTTGAGCTCCTCCAGGTTCTCCTTCATGATCACCGTGGACTTGACCAGGAGTCCGGACATCCCGATGACGTCGGCCTTGTGCTCCTCGGCGGCCTCCAGGATCGCCGAAACCGGCTGCTTGATGCCGAGGTTGACGACGTTGTAGCCGTTGTTGGACAGGATGATGTCGACGAGGTTCTTGCCGATGTCATGGACGTCGCCGCGGACGGTGGCCAGCACGATGGTGCCCTTGCCCTCGTCGTCGGACTTCTCCATGTGCGGCTCCAGGTAGGCCACCGCGCCCTTCATGACCTCGGCGGACTGGAGCACGAACGGCAGCTGCATCTGGCCGGAGCCGAACAGCTCACCGACGACCTTCATGCCCTCCAGGAGGGTCTCGTTGACGATGGCGAGCGCGGGGCGTTCCTGGAGCGCCTCGTCGAGGTCGGCCTCCAGGCCGTTCTTCTCCCCGTCGATGATGCGGCGCTGGAGACGCTCGTCCAGCGGCAGCGCGGCCAGTTCCTCGGCCTTGCCGGCCTTCAGCGACTTGGCGGTGGCGCCCTCGAACAGCTCCATCAGCTTCTGCAGCGGGTCATAGCCCTCGCTGCGGCGGTCGTAGACCAGGTCGAGGGCGGTCTTGACCTGCTCCTCCTCCAGGCGTGCGATCGGCAGGATCTTGCTCGCGTGCACGATCGCGGAGTCCAGGCCGGCCTTGACGCACTCGTCCAGGAACACGGAGTTCAGCACGATCCGCGCGGCCGGGTTCAGACCGAAGGAGATGTTCGACAGGCCCAGGGTCGTCTGGACGTCCGGGTGACGCTTCTTCAGCTCCCGGATCGCCTCGATGGTGGCGATGCCGTCCTTGCGGGACTCCTCCTGGCCGGTGCAGATCGTGAAGGTCAGACAGTCGATGAGGATGTCGCACTCATGGATGCCCCAGTTGCCGGTCAGGTCCTCGATCAGCCGCTCGGCGATGGCGACCTTGTGCTCGACGGTCCGGGCCTGGCCCTCCTCGTCGATGGTCAGCGCGATCAGCGCCGCACCGTGCTCCGCAGCCAGCGCCGTGACCTGCGCGAACCGCGACTCGGGCCCGTCGCCGTCCTCGTAGTTGACGGAGTTGATGACCGCGCGGCCGCCGAGCTTCTCCAGGCCGGCCTGGATGACGTTCAGCTCCGTGGAGTCCAGCACCACGGGCAGGGTGGAGGCGGTGGCGAACCGGCCGGCCAGCTCCTCCATGTCGGCGACGCCGTCCCGGCCGACGTAGTCGACGCACAGGTCGAGCATGTGGGCGCCCTCGCGGATCTGGTCGCGGGCCATCTCCACACAGTCGTCCCAGCGCCCCTCCAGCATCGCCTCACGGAACTTCTTCGAGCCGTTGGCGTTGGTCCGCTCGCCGATCGCGAGGTAGGAGGTGTCCTGGCGGAAGGGCACCGTCTGGTAGAGCGAGGCGGCGCCCGGCTCGGGGCGCGGCCGGCGCGGCGTCGGGGCGAGCCCGCGGACCCGCTCGACGACCTGGCGCAGATGCTCGGGGGTGGTACCGCAGCAGCCGCCGACCAGCGACAGGCCGTACTCACCGACGAAGGTCTCCTGGGCGTCGGCCAGCTCGGTGGCGGTCAGCGGGTAGTGCGCGCCGTCCTTGCCCAGCACCGGCAGGCCCGCGTTGGGCATGCAGGCGATCGGGACACGGGAGTGGCGGGCCAGGTAGCGCAGATGCTCGCTCATCTCGGCCGGGCCGGTGGCGCAGTTCAGGCCGATCATGTCGATGCCCAGCGGCTCCAGCGCCGTCAGCGCCGCGCCGATCTCCGAGCCCAGCAGCATCGTGCCGGTCGTCTCGACGGTGACCGAGCAGATCACCGGCAGATCGGCCCCCGTCACCTTCAGCGCGCGGCGGGCGCCGAGGATGGCGGCCTTGGTCTGCAGCAGGTCCTGGGTGGTCTCCACCAGGAGCGCGTCCGCACCGCCGGCGATCATGCCCTCGGCGTTCTGCTGGTAGGCGTCGCGCAGGGTGACGTACGGGGCGTGGCCCAGCGTCGGAAGCTTGGTGCCCGGGCCCATCGAGCCGAGCACATAGCGCTGCTGCCCGGTCGAGGCGGTGAACTCGTCGGCGACCTCGCGGGCGATGCGGGCGCCGGACTCCGACAGCTCGAAGACCCGCTCGGGGATGTCGTACTCCGCCAGCGCGGCGAAGTTCGCGCCGAAGGTGTTGGTCTCCACGCAGTCGACGCCGACCTCGAAGTACTCCGCGTGCACCGACCGCACGATGTCGGGCCGGGTGACGTTGAGGATCTCGTTGCAGCCCTCCAGCTGCTGGAAGTCCTCCATGGACGGATCTTGCGCCTGCAGCATGGTGCCCATCGCTCCGTCGGCGACCACGACCCGCGAGGCCATGGCCTCCCGGAGTGAGGTGGCGCGGGACGTGCTGTGGGACGTGGGCGTATTCGAGGCCATGGAGATGCTCCCGTGGTTGCGACGGCTGTCGGCTTTGCACCCTCCTTCAGAGGGCGCACCCGGCCAGCGTAGCTGCCGGTCCGGTACACGTGTTCCCCGTTTCACGCCGTGGACAGCACCGCACCACCCCCCTGCCTGCACGGCCCATGATCGTTGGCAGACTCCGGTGCGTTTATCAAGTGTCGCCAGATCGCTGACGAGAGTCGGCATGGGCCGATATCGTTCAGCATTGTCGAACCGCATACTTCCGGAGGTTGCCCGATGGCACGCACCATCCAGTCGCTGGAGCGCGCCGCAGCGATGCTGCGGCTGCTCGCAGGAGGGGAACGGCGGCTGGGGCTCTCCGACATCTCCTCCTCGCTGGGACTGGCCAAGGGCACCGCCCACGGCATCCTGCGCACGCTGCAGCAGGAGGGCTTCGTCGAGCAGGACAGCGCCTCCGGCCGCTACCAGCTGGGCGCGGAGCTGCTGCGGCTGGGCAACAGCTACCTGGACGTGCACGAGCTGCGCGCCCGCGCCCTCGTATGGACCGACGACCTGGCCCGCTCCAGCGGGGAGGCGGTCTATCTGGGCGTGCTGCACCAGCAGGGCGTGCTGATCGTCCACCACGTCTTCCGGCCGGACGACAGCCGGCAGGTGCTGGAGGTGGGCGCGATGCAGCCGCTGCACAGCACGGCGCTGGGCAAGGTGCTCTCGGCGTACGACCCGGTGGCGCACAGCGAGGTCGTCGAGGCGGAGCGGGAGGCGTTCACCCCGCGCACGGTGACCGGGCTGGGGGAGATCGAGGGGCTGCTGGACCTGACCCGGGCGCGCGGCTGGTCGGCGGACGTGGAGGAGACCTGGGAGGGGGTGGCCTCGGTGGCCGCGCCGATCCACGACCGGCGGCGGATGCCGGTGGGTGCGGTGGGGGTCACGGGCGCGGTGGAGCGGGTCTGCCAGGAGGGCGAGCTGCGGCCGGAAATCATCGCCGCTGTGAGGGATTGCGCACGGGCGGTGTCCCGTGATCTTGGCGCAGGGCGATTCTGACCGGATTCACCCCATAAGTTCACCTAAGTTTTTCGCCACGGAACCCTTGACGGGGTTCTACCGGTGAACAAAACTGCCGTTCGTCGGTCGGCATTGTCGAACACCTAACGGCAATATTCGCTATGGTGGGGCATTGCCGCGGGCCGACCACCGCCCTCTAGGAGGGCGCGGACCACCGGACGGGACCCGGGGTCCGCCTTCCCCTGGACGAAGGACAAAGGAGTCGCGGGTGTCCAGCTCCGACATCTTCATCAGCGAGACCATCGGTACCGCTGTTCTGATCTTGCTCGGCGGTGGCGTCTGCGCCGCCGTCACATTCAAGCGCTCCAAGGCGTTCAACGCCGGATGGGTCGCCATCGCCTTCGGGTGGGGCTTCGCCGTCCTCACGGGTGCCTACATCGCCGCGAAGTCCGGCGCACACCTCAACCCCGCGGTCACCATCGGCGTCGCCATCAAGGGCGGCATCGAGTGGAACCAGGTGCCGGTCTACTTCGCCGGCGAGATGCTCGGCGCCATGATCGGCGCGGTGCTCGTGTGGGTCACCTACCTCGGGCAGTTCCAGGCCCATCTGAGTGACCCCGAGGTCCTGGCCGACCACACCGGCGAGGAGGGCATGGTCGACCAGTCGGCCGCGCCGAAGGCGGGACCGGTCCTCGGCATCTTCTCCACCGGTCCGGAGATCCGGAACGTGGCGCAGAACCTGCTCACCGAGATCATCGCCACCGTCGTGCTGGTGCTGTCGATCCTCACGCTCGGACTGAGCGACAACGGAAAGGGCGTCGGCGTCATCGGCACCCTGCTGGTCGCGCTGGTCGTCACCGGTATCGGTCTGTCGCTGGGCGGTCCGACCGGGTACGCCATCAACCCGGTCCGCGACCTCGGTCCGCGCCTCGTGCACGCGATGCTGCCGCTGCGGAACAAGGGCGGTTCAGACTGGGGCTACGCCTGGATTCCGGTCGTCGGCCCGCTCATCGGCGGAGCCCTCGCCGGAGGCATCTACCAGGTGGCGTTCGCCTGAGCCGCCGGTCCGCCCGACTCCGCCCGCACAGACTTCTTGGAGCAAACCCATGAGCGACACCCCCAGCACCTCCTCGCACGGCAACGGCCCGTTCATCGCGGCCATCGACCAGGGCACCACGTCCAGCCGCTGCATCGTCTTCGACAAGGACGGCCGGATCGTCTCGGTCGACCAGAAGGAGCACGAGCAGATCTTCCCGAAGCCGGGCTGGGTGGAGCACGACGCCACCGAGATCTGGAACAACGTCCAGCAGGTCGTCGACAGCGCCGTCCACAAGGCCGGGCTCACCTCCGCCGACGTCAAGGCGATCGGTATCACCAACCAGCGTGAGACCACCGTCCTGTGGGACCGCGTCACCGGTGAGCCGGTCCACAACGCCATCGTCTGGCAGGACACCCGCACCGACGCGCTCTGCAAGGAGCTCGGCCGCAACGTCGGCCAGGACCGCTTCCGCCGCGAGACCGGCCTGCCCCTGGCCTCGTACTTCGCGGGCCCGAAGATCCGCTGGCTGCTCGACAACGTCGAGGGCCTGCGGGAGCGCGCCGAGCGCGGCGACATCCTCTTCGGCACCATGGACTCCTGGGTCATCTGGAACCTGACCGGCGGTGTCGACGGCGGCGTGCACGTCACCGACGTCACCAACGCCTCGCGCACCATGCTGATGAACCTCCACCGCCTGGAGTGGGACCCGAAGATCCTCACGTCGATGGAGATCCCGGCCGCCGTGCTGCCGGAGATCAAGTCGTCCGCCGAGGTCTACGGCCACGCCACCGGCGGTGTGCTGGCCGGTGTGCCGGTCGCCTCGGCGCTCGGTGACCAGCAGGCCGCGCTGTTCGGGCAGACCTGCTTCGAGCAGGGCGAGGCCAAGTCCACGTACGGCACCGGCACCTTCATGCTGATGAACACCGGCCACGAGCCGGTGAACTCCTACAACGGGCTGCTGACCACGGTCGGCTACCGCATCGGCGACCAGCAGCCGGTCTACGCCCTGGAAGGCTCCATCGCCGTCACCGGCTCGCTCGTCCAGTGGATGCGCGACCAGATGGGGCTCATCAACAGCGCGGCCGAGATCGAGACCCTGGCCAGCACGGTCGAGGACAACGGCGGCGCGTACTTCGTGCCGGCCTTCTCCGGCCTGTTCGCCCCCTACTGGCGCTCGGACGCGCGCGGTGTCATCGCGGGCCTGACCCGCTACGTCACCAAGGCGCACATCGCCCGCGCCGTACTTGAGGCCACCGCCTGGCAGACCCGCGAGATCACCGACGCCATGACCAAGGACTCCGGCGTCGAGCTGACCGCGCTCAAGGTCGACGGCGGTATGACCTCCAACAACCTGCTGATGCAGACCATCTCGGACTTCCTGGACGCCCCCGTGGTGCGCCCGATGGTCGCCGAGACCACCTGCCTCGGCGCTGCCTACGCGGCCGGACTGGCCGTCGGCTTCTGGTCCAGCACCGACGAGCTGCGCGCCAACTGGCGCCGGGCCGCCGAATGGACCCCCCGGATGGATGCGGCCACCCGTGACCGCGAGTACAAGAGCTGGCTCAAGGCCGTCGAGCGGACCATGGGCTGGATCGAGGACGAGGAGTAAACATGAGCACCCTGCAGAGCGTCCCGGCACTCGGGACGCACCCGGCCAGTGGTTCGCACGCGAGCCGCGCCGAGACTCGGGAGCAGCTTTCCAAGGCGACGTACGACCTCCTGGTGATCGGCGGCGGCATCCTGGGCATCTCCACCGCCTGGCACGCCGCCCAGGCCGGACTGCGGGTTGCCCTGGTGGACGCCGGTGACTTCGCCGGCGCCACCTCCTCCGCCTCCTCCAAGCTGCTCCACGGCGGTCTGCGCTACCTGCAGACCGGCGCGGTCAAGCTGGTGGCGGAGAACCACTTCGAGCGGCGTGCGGTGTCCCGCCAGGTCGCACCGCACCTCGCCAACCCCCTGACCTTCTACCTGCCCGTCTACAAGGGCGGCCCGCACGGCGCGGCCAAGCTGGGCGCGGGCGTCTTCGCCTACTCGGCGCTGTCCGCGTTCGGCGACGGCGTCGGCCATGTCATATCCCCGGCCAAGGCGCAGCGCGACGTGCCGGAGCTGCGGACGGACAACCTCAAGGCCGTCGCCGTGTACGGCGACGACCAGATGAACGACTCCCGGATGGCCCTGATGACCGTCCGTGCGGCGGCCGCGGCCGGCGCCACGGTCCTCAACCACGCCGAGGTCACCGGGCTGCGCTTCACCCAGGGCCGGGTCACCGGTGCGGAGCTCAAGGACCGCGTGGAGGGCGAGGAGTTCGGCGTCAACGCCCGCCTGGTGCTGAACGCCACCGGCCCGTGGGTGGACCACCTGCGCAAGATGGAGGACGCGAACGCGGCCCCGTCCATCCGGCTGTCGAAGGGCGCCCACCTGGTCCTCAAGCGGACCGCGCCCTGGAAGGCCGCGCTGGCCACCCCGATCGACAAGTACCGCATCACCTTCGCCCTCCCCTGGGAGGACATGCTGCTGCTGGGCACCACGGACGAGGAGTTCGAGGGCGACCCGGCGGATGTCTCGGTCACCGAGAAGGACACCGCCCAGATCCTGGACGAGGCGGCCTTCTCCGTCCGCGACCAGCAGCTGTCGCGCGATCTGATCACCTACTCCTTCGCGGGTCTGCGGGTGCTGCCCGGCGGCCCCGGCGACACCTCCAAGGCCAAGCGCGAGACGGTCGTGACCGAGGGCAGCGGCGGCATGCTGTCGGTCGCCGGCGGCAAGTGGACGACCTTCCGGCACATCGGCCGCACGGTCATGAACAAGCTCGCCGCGCTGCCCGGCCACCCGCTGGCCGAGGACATGGAGCCGATCGCGCAGCTGCCCAAGAAGCTCCCGCTGCCCGGTATCGCCAACCCGAACGCGGTCGCGCACCGGCTGCTCGTCGACGGCGGTACGCCCGGTCCCCGGATGGCCCCGGAGACCGCGCGGCACCTCGCCACCCACTACGGCTCGCTGTCCTTCGACATCGCCCGGCTGGCGAACGAGAACCCGGCGCTGGCCGAGCGCATCCACCCGGACGCGCCGGAGATCTGGGCGCAGGTCGCCTACGCCCGCGACCACGAGTGGGCCGAGACGGTCGACGACGTGCTGCGCCGCCGGACCACCCTGACGATCCGGGGCCTCGACACGGAGGACGTCCGGGCCGGGGTCAAGGACATGCTGGCGGGCTGACGCCGGCGGGCCGTGCGAGGCACGGCCACGGCACCGCACGGCGTGTGTGGTGAGTGACGATGGGGCGGTCCACGGGGCCGCCCCATCGCCGTTCCGGGGGCGTGCGCGCACCGCGCCGTGGTCCGGCTTCGCCGCCACGGAGGAGGACCGGTCCGCGTACGGGAGCGGCTGGGGCGGAGTGACCGGTCATAATGAGCCCAGACATCGGACGTCTGTGGCGGAATCCGGGCGGGTGCGGCGGGGAGGTCGGCATGGCGGTCACCGACGAGGCCATCGAGAAGATCAAAGGCATGATCGTCTCCGGGGCGCTGCGCCCGGGAGACCGGCTGCCGAAGGAGAGCGAGCTGGCGGCCGAGCTGGGGCTGTCCCGCAACTCCCTGCGTGAGGCGGTGCGCGCGCTGTCCCTCATCCGCATCCTGGACGTGCGCCAGGGCGACGGCACCTACGTCACCAGCCTCGATCCGCAACTCCTGCTGGAGGCCATGAGTTTCGTGGTGGACTTCCACCGCGACGACACGGTGCTGGAGTTCCTCGCCGTCCGCCGGATACTGGAGCCGGCCGCCACGGCGATGGCGGCCGGACGGATCGGACCGGCGGAACTGGACGCCCTGGAGGACCGGTTGGACGCGCTGGGACCGAGCCCCTCGGTCGAGGAGCTGGTCGCCTGCGATCTGGACTTCCACCGCAGGATCGTCGCGGCGTCCGGCAACTCCGTGCTCTGCTCGCTGCTGGACGGACTGTCCGGACCGACCACCCGGGCCAGGGTCTGGCGGGGTCTGACGCAGAAGGACGCGGTGAGCCGCACCCTCACCGAGCACCGGGCGATCCTCGGCGCGCTGCGCGACCGGGACGCGGAGGCGGCGCGGGCCTGGGCGACCGTGCACATCGCGAGCGTGGAGCAGTGGCTGCGCGCCTCGCTGTGAGGCCGGCCGGCGCCCGCCGCCGCGGCCGGGTCAGGCCGCGAAACCGCCGTCCACCGCGATCGAGGCGCCCGTGATGTACCGCCCGCCGTCGCCCGCCAGATGGGCCACGGTCGCCGCCACGTCCGAGGCCCGGCCGTACGCCCCCAGCGCGGTGAGCCCGGCCTGCATCGCCGCGCTCTCGCCGTCGGCGGGGTTCATGTCGGTGTCGATGGGGCCCGGGTGCACGAGGTTGGCGGTGATGCCGCGCGGCCCCAGCTCCCTGGCCAGGGTCTTGGTCAGGCCGGTGAGCGCGGCCTTGCTGGTGGCGTAGAGGGTGCCGCCGGGGAAGGCGACCCGCTCGGCCATGCAGCTGCCGATGGACAGTATCCGCCCGCCCTCGGCCAGATGCGCCGCGGCGGCCTGCGCCGCCAGGAACGGCGCCCGGATGTTGGTCCACAGCACCCGGTCGACCTCGTCGAGGGAGAGGCTCTCGAACGGTCCCAGCACCCCGATGCCCGCGTTGTTCACCAGGATGTCCAGCCGCCCGAACCGGTCGGCGGTGCCGGCCACCGAGGACCGCACCTCCTGCGCGTCACCGCTGTCGGCCCGTACCGCCCAGGCCTGCCCGCCGGCCCACTCGATCTCCCCGACGACCTGCCCGGCCCGGTCCCGCCCGGTCCGGTAGGTCAGGGCCACCGCCGCGCCGTCGGCGGCCAGCCGCAGCGCGATCGCCCGGCCGATCCCCCGGCTGCCGCCGGTCACCAGCGCCACCTTCCCGGCGAGCGGCCGGGGCCCGTCCCCCGCCGCCGCCGTCCCGACCGCCGTCGTCCCGGCCGCCGTCAGCACTGTCGCCGTCATCGTCGTCACCCTCGTCCTCGGTCGTCCGTGGTCGGCGCAGCCGTACGGAATCCACGGATTCCGGGGCCGGCGGCGCCGTGCCGCGGAGCGTGTTCCGCGGCACGACTCGATCCTCCGGCGTGGCGGGGCCGAGGGCTGGCGGAATCCGGACGTCATGTCAGCGGCCCGTGGACTCCGGTTCCGCGGGCGCGCCGACGCCGTAGACCCGCCCGGCCGTTCCCCCGAAGACGTCCGCCCGTTCCGCGTCGGTGAGTTGACCCGTGGCCGCCTCGGCGAGCGCCACCACGTCCTCGTAGCCGGCGGCCAGGGTGCACACCGGCCAGTCGGAGCCGAACATCACCCGGCCGGGCCCGAAGGCGTCCAGGACGTGCCGGGCGTAGGGCAGGATCTGCTGCGGCCGCCAGGCGTCCCGGTCGGCCTCGGTGACCAGCCCGGACAGCTTGCAGCTGACGTTGGGCAGCGCGGCGAGGGCGGTGACGGCGTCCGCCCACGGCTGCCACTCCCCCGTGACCACCGGCGGTTTGCCGGCGTGGTCCAGCACGAACGGCAGCTGGGGCAGGGCGCGTACCGCGGCGTGCGCGGCGGGCAGTTCGCGCGGGGTGACCAGCAGGTCGTAGACCAGTCCGGCGTCGGCCAGGACGGCCAGGCCGCGCAGCACGTCCGGGCGGGTGAGCCAGTCCGGGTCCGGCTCGTCCTGCACCTGGTGGCGGATGCCGACCAGCCCGGCGGGCAGCGCCGCGAGGACCTCGGCGAGCGCCGGGTCGCACAGGTCGGCCCAGCCGATGACGCCGGTGACCGGTCCCTCGCCCGCCGCGAGGGTGAGGAGTTCGGCGGTCTCCTCGTACGAGGACGACGACTGGACGAGGAGCGTGCCGTCGACGCCGTGCGCGGTCAGATGCGGGGCGAGGTCGGCCAGCGCGTAGCTGCGGCGGATCGGATCGGCCCAGGGCCCGTCCATCCAGGGCTGCTCGCGCCGGCTGAGGTCCCACAGGTGGTGATGGGCGTCGATTCGCATCAGGGGCGCGCTCCGGGATCGGGCTCGTTCAGGGGCAGCGGCAGATCGGGGTCGAGCAGACCGCGGGCGACGAGCGTATGCCAGAGCGCGTCCGGGATGTCGTGGGTGAACAGCCGGGCGTTCTCGGCCATTTCCTCCGGTGCGGCGGCGCCGACGACGGCCGCGGCGACGGCCCGGTGCCCGAACGGGAAGCGGAGCGCCGCCGCTTTGAGCGGCACCGCGAACTCGGCGCAGACGGCGGCGAGATGACGCGCCCGGTCGAGCAGCGCGGCGGGGGCCGGTACGTAGTCGTAGGGCGCGCCGGGTGACGGGTCGGCCAGCAGGCCGGAGTTGTAGACGCCGCCGACGACCACCGAGGTGCCGCGGCGGGCGCAGACCGGCAGCAGATCGTCGACGGCGGTGCGCTCCAGCAGCGTCCAGCGGCCCGCGCAGAGCACCACGTCCACGTCGAGGCCGGCGACCAGACGGGCCAGCGGACCGCTGTGGTTCATCCCGAAGCCGATGGCCCGTACCACGCCCTGCGCACGCAGCTCGGCCAGGGCCGGGAAGCCGGTCTCGTACACCTCGCGCAGCCGGCCCTCGACGTCGTGCAGCAGGACGATGTCGACGGCGTCCACCCCGAGCCGGGTCAGGGAGCCTTCGAGCGTGGCGCGGATGCCGTCGCGGGAGAGGTCCCGTACGCGGGCCCGCGGCGGGGTGTCCACGAAGCCCTCGCCGGCCTCCCGCTCCCCCGGGGCGAGCGGCCGCAGCCGGCGGCCGACCTTGGTGCAGAGGGTGTAGCCGGCGCGGTCGTGGCCCCGCAGCGCCCGGCCGAGGCGCTCCTCGGACAGGCCGACGCCGTAGTGGGGCGCGGTGTCGAAGTAGTGGGCGCCGGTGGCGAGGGCGGTACGGACCACCGCGCGGGCCCGCTCCTCCGGCAGGGCGCGGTAGAGGTTGCCGAGCGGCGCACAGCCCAGCCCCAGGGGCGGGACGGTGACGGCGGTGTGCCCCAACTCCCTTGACCCGTACGGGGGATAGCGCATGGGGGGCTCCTCAGTCCTGCTTCTCGCCGCTGGTGAAGCGGGAGATGACCAGGGCGACGATGATGATCAGGCCGTTGAGGAACTGCGTCCACAGCGGCGGCACCCCGCCCAGTGTCATCACGTTGATGACGAGCTGGAGCGTCAGGACACCGGTGAGCGCGCCGAAGAGGGTGCCCCGGCCGCCCTTGAGGCCGATCCCGCCGATCACCGCGGCGGCGAAGACCTGGAAGATCCAGCCGTTGCCCTGGCTCGCGGAGACCGCGCCGTAGTGGCCGGTGTAGAGCACCCCCGCGAAGGCGGCGAGCACCCCGCCGAGGGCCAGCACGATCCAGGTGAGGCGGTCCACCCGGATGCCGGCCGCGCGGGCCGCCTCCGGGTTGCCGCCGACGGCGTACAGCGCCCGCCCGTGCCGGAGGTAGCCGAGGGCCGCGCCGCCGAGCGCGAAGAGGGTGAGGCAGATCCAGACGGCGGCCGGTACGCCCAGCCACACGGCGCGGCCCAGATAGGCGAAGGACTCCGGCACCTCGCCGATGGACCGGCCCTCGGAGAGGCCCAGGTGCAGTCCGCGGAGCATGGTGAGCATGCCGAGGGTGGCGATGAAGCCGTTGACCCGCAGGGTGAGGACGAGGAAGCCGTTGACGGCGCCGACCGCGGCGCCCACGGCCAGGCAGAGCGGGACCGCCGTCCAGGCGGGGAAGAGCTCCAGCCCGGCGAACCGGGCGCCGTGGGCGGGCGTCACCAGCCACAGCGCGAGCACCGGCGCCAGGCCGATCGTCGACTCCAGCGACAGGTCCATCCGCCCGCTGATGAGGATCAGCGCCTCGCCGAGCACCAGCAGGCCCAGCTCGGTTGACTGCTGGACGACACCGACGAGGTTGTCCCGGGTGAGGAAGGCGGGCGACACGATGAAGCCGATGACGCCCAGGACGAAGATCACCGGTACCAGGGAGAGGTCCCGCCACCGGGCCGGCTCGATCCGGGGCCGGCGGCGCGGCGGCGGCCGGTCCACCGCTTCGGCGGCCGGCGGCGATGCGGTCCCGGTCATGGTGCGCTCCCTTCCCTTCCGTCCGTGCCGTCCGTACTCCGGGGGTCCGGCGCGGGGTCGCGCCGGACGCCCGCGCCGGGCGGCGCTTCCCCGTGGCCGCCGGCCATCCCCTCCATCGCGGCGACCAGGTCGCGGTCGCGCCGGCCGGCCGGGAACTCGGCGGTCACCCGGCCGTGGAAGACCGCCAGCACCCGGTCGCAGATCCGCAGGTCGTCCAGCTCGTCGGAGACGATCACGACGCCGCTGCCGCTGTCCGCCACCTCCCGTACGACCCCCAGCAGCGCCTCTTTCGACTTCACGTCGACGCCGTTGGTGGGCCGGACGGCGACCAGCACCGCGGGCTCACGGGCCAGCGCGCGGGCGATCACCACCTTCTGCTGGTTGCCGCCGGAGAGCCCGGACACCGGCTGGCCGGGCCCGGTCGTCCTGATGTCGAGGGACGCGATCATCGTCCGGGCGAACGCGCGGGCCCGGGACGGCAGGACGGTGCCCATCGGCCCGAGCCGGCCGGTGACGGTGAGGGTGGCGTTCTCGGCGACGCTGCGGCCGGGGACGAGCCCCTGGCGGTGCCGGTCCTCGGGGACGTAGCCGATGCCCGCGTCGAGGGCGTGCGGGACGCTGCCGGTACGGACCGGGCGCCCGCGCACCGCGATCCGGCCGGCGTCCGGCCGCCGCAGGCCCGCCAGGGTCTCGCCGATCGCGGTGCTCCCGCCGGCCGCGGCGCCCGCGAGCCCCACCACCTCACCGGCCCGTACGGTCAGGTCGAGCGGCGCGAAGTGCCCCGCCACCGCCAGCCCTTCGGTGCGCAGCACCGGCTCCCCCGTCCGGCGCGCACCGGTACGGGGCCTCCGTACGGCGGCGGCCTCCTCCCCCGTCATCGCCGCCACCAGCGCCTCCTCGGCCAGTCCCGGCACCGGCGCGGTCAGCACGTGCCGGGCGTCGCGCAGGACGGTGACGGTGTCGCAGAGCGCGTGCACCTCCTGCAGGTGGTGCGAGATGAACAGGAACGCCACGCCCTGGTCGCGCAGCCCGCGCAGCTTGGCGAAGAGCCGGTCGATGCCGCTCGCGTCGAGCCGGGCGGTGGGCTCGTCGAGGATGATCAGCCGGGCGCCGAAGGACAGCGCGCGGGCGATCTCCACGAACTGCCGCTGCTCGACGCCGAGATCCCTGATCCGGGCGGCCGGATCGACCTCGACGCCGTATGCGGCGAGCAGCTCGCGGGCGCGGGTGCGCAGCGCCCGCCAGCGGATGACGGGGGTGCCCTGGAAGCGGTTGAGGTAGAGGTTCTCCGCGACGGTCAGGTCCGGCACGGTCATCGGCTTCTGGTGGACGCAGGCGACCGTGCGCCGCCAGGCGGCGGTGTCGCCCCAGCGGGGCGCCGGTGCGCCGCCGAAGGTGACCCGGCCGGCGTCCGGGCGTGCCAGGCCGGTCAGCACGGACACCAGGGTGGACTTGCCGGCGCCGTTGCGGCCGACGAGGGCGTGCGCCTCGCCGGGCGCCACGGTCAGCCGGGCGCCGTCGAGGGCGACGGTGGGCCCGTAGCGTTTGACGATTCCCTCGGCGTGCACCGCCGCCCCGTCGTGGGTCGCCACGGCTACTTCCTCTTCTCGAACTGGTTGGCCCACAGGTCCGGGTCGTCGACGTTGTCCTTGGTGACCAGGGGCGCGGGCAGTTGGTCCTCCAGGCCGTTCCTGATCCTGACGATGGTGGAACCGTGGCCGGTCGGCCCCGGGCGGAAGGTCTTTCCGGCCAGGCCGGCTCTGGCGTAGTACAGCGCGTACTTGGCGTAGAGGTCGGCGGGCTGGGAGAGGGTGGCGTCGAGGGTGCCGGCGCGGATCGCGTCCAGTTCGTCGGGGATGCCGTCGTTGGAGACGAGGGTGATGTGCCCGTCGGACCCGGCCGGCCTGAGCAGTTTCCTCTGCTCCAGGAGGGCGAGCGTGGGCCGCAGGAAGGCGCCGCCGGCCTGCAGGTAGATGCCGTCGAGGTCCGGGTGCTGGGCGAGCAGGCTCTGCAGCTTGGCGGAGGCGACCTCGCCCTTCCAGTCGGTGGCCAGTTCATGCACGGTGATCTTCGGGAACCTCCGCTGCATGCAGGAGGCGAACGCCGCCGAGCGGTCCCGCCCGTTGACCGAGCTGAGGTCGCCCTGGAGTTCGGCGACCCGGCCCCGGCCGCCGAGCCGTCTGCCGAGGTAGTCGCAGGACCGCTCCCCGTAGGCGCGGTTGTCGGCCCGTACGACCATGTAGACCTCGCCCTCGTCGGGACGGGTGTCCACGCTCACCACCGGGATCTTCCGCTCCGCCAGCCGCTCCAGCTCGGCGGTGATGGCGCCGGTGTCCTGCGGTGCCATCACGATCGCCCTGGCGCCCTGGCCGGTCAGCGCCTGCACGTTGGAGACGACCTTCGCGATGTCGTTCTGCGAGTTGGACAGCGGCAGCGCGGCCGGGCCGCCGTGGTCCAGGTCCTTCTCCAGGTACTGCTGGTAGGAGTTCCAGAAGTCGGTGTCCGTACGGGGCAGGTCGATGCCGATCCGGCCGGCCGCGGCGTCACCGCCGCGGTGGCAGCCGGCGAGCGCGGCGACGGCGAGCAGCGCGGCACAGGCCGCCGCGCCGGTCGTACGCGGTCTCATGGGTGCTCCCTTGGTCGAGATGGACGGCTGCTGCGGCTCCCCCGTTCCCGTGGGGCACCGCCCCTCACCCGGGCCTCCGCACCCGTAGCCCCTGCATGCCGCCGTCCACGGCGAGCGCCGTCCCTGTGATGCCGGAGGCGGCCGGGGACGCCAACGCGACGATGGCGGCGGCCACTTCGTCCGCCGTGACCATCCGGCCCATCGGCTGGCGGGCGTGGAGGGCGGCGCGTTCGGCGGCGGGATCGTCGGCGCGGTCCAGCAGCCGGGCGACCCACGGGGTGTCGGCGGTGCCGGGGTTGACGCAGTTGACGCGGATGCCCTCGTGGAGGTGGTCGGCGGCCATCGCGAGGGTCAGCGAGAGCACCGCGCCCTTGCTGGCGCCGTACAGCGCGCGCTGCGGCAGGCCCGCGGTGGCGGCGATGGAGCAGGTGTGGGTGATGGAGACTTGGCCGGGGGCACCGGCGGCGGTGCGGCGCAGCGCCGGCAGCGCGGCGCGGGCGGTGCGCACCAGCCCCAGCACATTGACGTCCAGGACCCGGTGCCACTCCGCGTCGTCGTTGTCCTCGACGGTGCCGACGGCGCCGGTCCCGGCGTTGCCGACGAGGGTGTGCAGGGCGCCCAGTTCCCGCACCGCCGCGCCGACGGCGGCCTGTACGGCGGCGTCGCAGGTCACGTCCGCGGTGAACGGGAGCGCCCCGGCGGGCGCGCCCTCCGGGTCCCGGTCCAGGACGGCGACCCGGGCGCCGCGCGCCAGCAGCAGCGCGGCGGTGGCCGCGCCGATGCCGGAGCCGCCGCCGGTGACGAGGGCGGCCATCCCCGCGAAGTCGGCCGGGTGGCCGGTCCATGGTCCGTCGCTCATACGGCGGCCTCCTGGTCGCCCCGGTGGTGGGCGCGGTGACGGGCGCGCCACACCGGTCCGTCGGGGAAGCGGTGGGCGGCGAGGGAACCGGGTTTCATCCGGGCCGAGAAGCCGGGGGCGGCCGGGGCGCGGTAGCGGCCGCGGTCGATGACGACGGGGTCGCTGAAGTGGTCGTGCAGATGGTCGACGTACTCGATGACCCGGTCCTCCCAACTCCCGGACACCGCCACGTAGTCGAACATCGCCAGATGCTGCACCAGCTCGCACAGCCCGACCCCGCCCGCGTGCGGGCACACCGGGACCCCGTACTTCGCGGCCAGCAGCAGGATCGCGAGGTTCTCGTTGACCCCGGAGACCCGCGCCGCGTCGATCTGGACGAAGTCCACGGCGCCGGCCTGCAGCAGCTGTTTGAAGACCACCCGGTTGGCGACGTGCTCACCGGTGGCGACCTTCACGGGCTGCCCGGAGCGCACCGCGGCGTGCCCGAGGACGTCGTCCGGGCTGGTCGGCTCCTCGATCCAGTACGGGGCCCAGGGCGCCAGCGCGGTCATCCAGCGGACCGCCTCGGCCACGTCCCAGCGCTGGTTGGCGTCGACGGCGATCCGTACGCCGGGGCCGACCGCGTCCCTGGCCAGCCGCATCCGCCGCTTGTCGTCGTCGAGGTCGGCGCCCACCTTCAGCTTGATCTGGCCAAAACCGTCGGCCACCGCCTGTTTCGCCAGCCGCACCAGCGTGCCGTCGTCGTGGCCGAGCCAGCCGGGCGAGGTGGTGTACGCGGGGTAGCCCTCGGCCTTGAGGCGGGCGGCGCGGGCGGCGCGGCCGGGTTCGGCGGCGCGCAGGAGCGCCAGCGCCTCGTCGGGGGTGAGGGCGTCGGTGAGGTAGCGGAAGTCGACGAGCGAGACCAGCTCCTCGGGGGTCAGCGCGGCGAGGAACTCCCAGACCGGCAGCCCGGCCCGGCCCGCCGCCAGGTCCCAGGCGGCGTTGACCAGCGCCCCGGCCGCCATCTGCATCACCCCCTTCTCGGGGCCGAGCCAGCGCAGCTGGGAGTCGTGGGTGAGGGTGTGGTGCAGGGCGGCGAGTCCGGCGGCGGTGGCGGGGGCGGGGCGGCCGACGACGTAGGGGGCGAGGGAGCGGATCGCGGCGGCCATGACCTCGTTGCCGCGCCCGATGGTGAAGCAGAAGCCGTGCCCCTGGGGTCCGCCGCCGGTGTGCAGCACGACGTAGGCGGCGGAGTAGTCCGGGTCCGGGTTCATCGCGTCCGAGCCGTGCCGCCGCTCCGAGGTGGGGAAGCGGACGTCGTGCACCTCGAGCTCGGTGACGGTGTCGGTGTCGGTGTCGGTCGCGGCCATGCGCACGCCCCCAGGGATGTTGCGGAAGAACATCGGACCTTTCCCGGACATCCGATGTATAGACCCGCGCGCAAGACCCCGTCCAGACCGCGTACGGAAGTTGAGCCAAGGCGGCCCGGGACAGGTCGGATGAATCGCTACCCCTTCCTGCAAAGGGGCTACGGACCGGCACCGCGGAAGCCGTAGTCTTGGGGACGCACGCAATGGAACTGCTGCCGGCGGCCGCCACAGGCGGCCGGACCGGTCGGAAGGAGGCGCTGGGTGATCGAGCTCGAGGGGGTACCCGAGCTGATCGACCCGGTCATGGTGGCCGCGTTCGAAGGCTGGAACGACGCCGGCGACGCAGCCTCCGCCGCGGTCGCCCATCTCGACCGGGAATGGAAGGGAGAGGTCTTCGCCGCGCTGGACGCGGAGGACTACTACGACTTCCAGGTGAACCGCCCCACCGTCTTCCTGGACAACGGGGTACGCAAGATCACCTGGCCGACGACCCGGCTCTCCGTCGTCCGTGTCGGCGACACGAACGGCAAGGGCCGCAAGCGCGACCTCGTCCTGGTCCGCGGTATCGAGCCCAGCATGCGCTGGCGCTCGTTCTGCAACGAGATCCTCGGCTTCGCCCATGAGTTGGGCGTGGAGATGCTGGTGGTCCTGGGCTCGCTGCTCGGCGACACCCCGCACACCCGCCCGGTGCCGGTCAGCGGGGTCACCTCGGACGCGGATCTCGCCACCCGGCTCGATCTGGAGGAGTCCCGCTACGAAGGCCCCACGGGCATCGTCGGCATCCTCCAGGAGGCGTGCACCCATGCCGGGGTCCCCGCGGTGAGCCTGTGGGCCGCGGTGCCGCACTACGTCTCCCAGCCGCCCAACCCGAAGGCCAGCCTGGCACTGCTGAACCGCCTGGAGGACCTCCTCGGCATCAGCATCCCGCTGGGCGAGCTGAGCGAGGACGCCCGCGCCTGGCAGCTGGGTGTGGACCAACTGGCGGCCGAGGACAGCGAGGTCGCCGAGTACGTGCAGTCGCTGGAGGAGGCGCGGGACACCGCGGACCTGCCGGAGGCGTCCGGTGAGGCCATCGCCCGCGAGTTCGAGCGCTATCTGCGCCGCCGTGACCCGCAGTCCGGTCCCGGCGTGGCGACCGAGGGCGGGCTCGCCGAGGGCCGCGACAGCTCCTACCTCCGCGACACCGCCAGCGGCCGCACCCGTCCGCCCCGCCCGGTGTCCAAGGAGTCCCGCGAGCCGCGGACCGGCGACGACCCGGCGGCCGGGCCGAAGGACACGGCGCAGGACAACGGCACCGCGGAGGACGCGCCGGACGGCACGGACTCCGCCGGCTCCCCGGGACCGGAGGACGGCCCGGAGAGCGGCGAGAGCTGAGACCGGGGACCGCGCTCCCCGGCACGCACAGGGGCGCCGCACCGGCCGTCGAGCCGGTGCGGCGCCCCTGTCCTTCGCCCTGCCGTCCTTCCGGCCCGTACGTCACGGGACGGCACGAGGAAGGGGCGCCTCCGCCGGCTGACGGAAGCGCCCCTGAGACGGATGTGACGGGTCGTTACAGCGCCACGCCGAGCAGCGCGTCAACCGCGCGGGAGACGAGGCCGGGGGCGCCCTCGTCGGTGCCGCCCCCGTCCTGCTGCGCGGCGGCCCAGCGGTCCACGGCCGCGAGGGCGGCCGGGGAGTCCAGGTCGTCGGCGAGCGCCGTACGGATCTCCTCCAGGAGGGCGTCCGCGGACGGGCCGTCAGGACGGGAGACGGCGGCACGCCAGCGCGCCAGCCGCTCCACGGCCTCTTCCAGTACCGCGTCGGTCCACTCCCAGTCGGCGCGGTAGTGGTGCGCGAGCAGCGCCAGCCGGATCGCGGCCGGGTCGGTGCCGTCGCGCCGTACCGCGGAGACGAAGACGAGGTTGCCCTTGGACTTGGACATCTTCGCGCCGTTCAGGGCCACCATCCCGGCGTGCACATACGCCTTGGCGAACGGGTGCTCGCCGGTGAGCGCCTGGGCGTGCGAGGCGCCCATCTCGTGGTGCGGGAAGGCGAGGTCGGAGCCGCCGCCCTGCACGTCGAAGCCCATGCCGAGGTGGTCCAGGGCGATGGCGACGCACTCGATGTGCCAGCCGGGCCGGCCGCGGCCCAGCGAGCCGCCGTCCCAGCTCGGTTCGCCGTCGCGGGCGGCCATCCACAGCATCGGGTCGAGCGGGTTCTTCTTGCCCTCGCGCTCCGGGTCGCCGCCGCGCTCCGCGGACAGCAGCCGCATCGCCTCGGCGTCCAGCCCGGAGACCTCGCCGAAGTGCGGGTCGGACTCGACGGAGAAGTAGGTGTCACCGTCGAGTTCGTAGGCGGCGCCGGCGTCACGCAGCCGCTCCACCAGCGGGACGATGGCGGGTATCGACTCGACGGCGCCTATGTAGTGGCGGGGCGGCAGCATCCGCAGGGCCGTCATGTCCTCGCGGAAGAGGGCGGTCTCGCGCTCGGCGAGCGCCGTCCAGTCGTCGCCGGTGGCCACGGCCCGCTCCAGGAGCGGATCGTCGACATCGGTGACGTTCTGCACGTAGTGCACTTGGCGCTTCGTGTCGAGCCACACGCGCTGGACCAGGTCGAACGCGTTGTAGGTCGCCGCGTGCCCCATGTGGGTGGCGTCGTACGGCGTGATGCCGCAGACGTAGATACGGGCGACGGGACCGGGGTCGGGGGTTACCCGTCCGCCGGTCGCGGTGTCGTGGAGCCTCAGGTCGCGGCCCTGACCGGGCAGGGCGGGGACCTCAGAAGCGGGCCATGCATGCATGCCTTGAGCGTAACCGGATGGATGTTCCGCATACGAACCGGACCGGAGGTCTGGCCGGAAAGGCGGTCTTGTGTTCGACGATCGCACGTGCAAGAGAACACCGGCGCCGCGGCACGGATTCCCGGCGGATCAGACCGGCGGCCAGGGGATCGCGGGCCATGCGCCGCTCGGCTCCGGGTGCCGGCTGCTGCGCAGCAGACCCGTCACCCGCGCCCGCAGCGCCTCGGTCTCGGCGTCCGTGATCAGTTCGGCCAGTCGGGCGGCGAGCGGCCCGCCGTCCTCCAGCGCCTCCCGCAGGCCCGCCAGGACCTCCCGCGCCTCGTCGGTCAGCGGCTCCCCCGCCCACCCCCACAGCAGCGTGCGCAGCTTGTCCTCGGCGTGGAAGGTCACCCCGTGGTCAATGGCGAAAAACTCCCCGCCGGTGCCGGGCAGCAGGTGGCCGCCCTTGCGGTCACCGTTGTTGATCACCGCGTCGAGCACCGCGAGCCGCCGCAGCCGCGGATGGTCGGCGTGCACCAGCAGGGCGGTGCGGCCCTCGCCTATCTGGGCGGGCCCGACCGCCTTCCAGCCGGGGCCGGGCTCGTCGTCCTCGACCAGTGCCAGCAGCTCGGGCACCTCGTCGCTGCTCTCCGGCGGATCGATCCACTCCTGGACCATGCCGGTCCCGTACGGGCCGTCGCGCAGCACCGTCGGCGGGATCAGGTCCCAGCCGCAGGCCCGGGAGACCTCGTACGCGGCGACCTCCCGCTGGGCGAGCGTGCCGTCGGGGAAGTCCCACAGCGGGCGCTCACCGGCGACCGGCTTGTAGACACAGGCGGCGCTGCGGCCGTCGAGGGCGACCGTGCAGTAGAGCACCGCGTTGGACGCCTCCTGGATACGGCCGCGGACGGTCAGCTCCCCTTCGGTGAGCAGCGTGTCCGACGGGTTCCCCGCGGGCTCAGGTGCGGCCGGCGGCGGGTCCTGCGGGCGGCCGGGGCCGGGCAGCGGCACGGCGGGCTCGGCGGCGGACTCCATGGCGCTCAGGCGTCCCGCCGGTATCCGTTCTGGCGCGGGCATACGTGTCCCTCCGGGTCGAGCGGCAGGCTGCACAGCGGGCACGGCGGACGGCCGGCGTTGACGACCTCCAGCGCCCGCTTGGCGAACGCCCTGGCCATCGTTCCGGTCAGCCGCACCCGCAGCATCGGCGGGCCGTTCTCGTCGTCCTGGAGCAGCCGCTCCTCGGCGTCGGCGAGGTCCTCGTCGCTGTCCGCCTCCAGCTCGACCAGGGCCTGCGCCTCGACGATCATCCGCTCGTCCTCGCCGTCCCAGGCGAGCGCCATCGTCCCGACCCGGAACTCCTCCTCGACCGGCGACTCCAGCGGTGCGGTGTCGCTCAGCTCGGTGGGCGAGACGGCGGGCACCGGGGCGTTGCCGCCACTGCGTCGTACGACCTCGTCCAGCAGTTCGTCGATCCGCTCGGCGAGCGCGGCGACCTGCGTCTTCTCCAGCGCGACGCTGGTGGTGCGGCCGGCCGCGGTGGCCTGGAGGTAGAAGCTACGGCGGCCAGGCAGCCCGACCGTACCGGCCACGAAGCGGTCCGGCGCGTCGTAGAAGAACACCTGACGGGACAACGTCCTGCTCCGATTGCTCGACTGCGGGGTCACTGCGGTCGCTGCACGTCCTGCGGTCACTGCGCGGATCGCAGGTGCGTGGCGGGCAGCGCCGTCGCACCACCCTACTGCGCCGACTGATCACGCTGCTCCCGCACCACCGCCGACGGCCGCGTCCCTGCCCTCCCCGGCGGCGGCGCCGTCCTCCCGGGGCGCGAGCGAGCCGAAGTCACCGGTGTCCCCGAGCCGGACGAGGTAGGGACGGAGCCGGGTGTAGCGGATCACGGTGACCGAGCAGGGCTCGACGGAGATCCGCTGGAAGAGGTCGAGGTGCATGCCCAGGGCGTCGGCGACCAGGGCCTTGATGATGTCGCCGTGTGAGCACATGGCGTACGTCGCCTCGGGGCCGTGCGCCTCCCCGATCCGGGCGTTCCAGTCGCGTACCGCGTCCACCGCGCGGGCCTGCATCGCACGCATCGACTCCCCGCCGGGGAAGGCGGCCGCGGAGGGGTGCTGCTGGACGACCTCCATCAGCGGCTCGTCGTTCAGCTCGGCGAGCTTCCGGCCCGACCACGCGCCGTAGTCGCACTCGCTGATCCGGTCCTCGACGTGCAGCGTGAGCCACGGCCGGGCCTCCAGCAGCGGCGCCACGGTCTCCCGGCAGCGCTGCAGCGGGCTGGAGACGACAGCGGTCAGCGGCACCTGCGCCAGCCGCGCGGGCAGTGCGGCGGACTGGGCGGCGCCGTGCTCGTCGAGGGCGACTCCGGGCGCCCGCCCGGCGAGCACCCCGGCGGTATTGGCGGTGGAGCGGCCGTGCCGCACCAGGATCAGCGTGGGCATGACCGCCACCCTACGTTCCCCGTCCCCCTTCCCGGGAGGTCGCCGGGCGCCTTCCTGGCAGGTGGCCGGGCGAAGCGCGAGAATGCCGGTGTGATCGTCGACAGCGCCATCTACCGGGAGGGCCGTCGCACCGAGTGCGCGACCGACTTCTCCCGTGCCCTGGAGGAGGCGCGGGCCGAGGGGCACTCCTTCCTGTGGCTGGGGATGCACGAGCCGACGGAGGAGGAGTTCGCGCGCGTCCGGTCCGACTTCGCGCTGCACCCGCTGGCCGTCGAGGACGCGCTCAAGGCGCATCAGCGGCCCAAGCTGGAGGTCTACGACGACTCGCTGTTCCTGGTGCTGAAGCCGGTCACCTACGACGACCGGGCGGACACGGTGACCGCTTCGGAGCTGATGGTCTTCGTGGGGGACTCGTTCGTCGTCACCGTCCGGCACGGGGAGGCCAGCCCGCTGGCGGCGGTGCGGCACCGGCTGGAGGAGCACCCGGAGATCCTGCGGCACGGCCCGGGGGCGGTGCTGTACGCGGTCAGTGACGCGGTGGTGGACCACTACATCGAGGTGGCCGCCGAACTCCAACTGGATCTGGAGGAGTTGGAGGCGGAGGTGTTCGCTCCGGTACGCGGCCGGGACACCAGGAACACCGCCGCCCAGATCTACGCGTTCAAGCGCGAGGTGCTCGAGTTCCGCCGGGCGACCGGCCCGCTGGCGGAGCCGATGACCCGGCTGCAGAATCCCGGGGTGCCGTTCGTGCACGCGCATGCCCGGCCGTTCTTCCGCGACGTCGACGACCACCTCACCCGCGCCAACGAGTCGGTGGAGGGCCTGGACCGGCTGCTGTCGGACATCCTCGCCGCCCACCTCGCGCAGATGGGCGTACGGCAGAACGACGACATGCGCAAGATCTCGGCCTGGGCGGCGCTGGCGGCCGTGCCCACCCTGATCGCCGGCATCTACGGCATGAACTTCGACACCATGCCGGAGCTGAAGTGGAACCTGGGGTATCCGGTGATCCTCGGGGTGATGCTCCTCATCGAGCTGTCGCTGTACCGGCTGTTCAAGCGCCGCGGCTGGCTCTGACGCCTGGTGAGTTCAGGGCTGCTGTACCTGCCGGTGACCCTGGGACGTCAAGCGCGGTGGAGGTCAAGCCGGGGCCGTCATGTGCGGGTGGGCCCGCCCGCTCAGGCGAACTCCGGCTCCGGGGTGGCCGGTCCGCCCAGCGCGTTCCGCCGCTCGGGCATCCGGAGGCCGACCATCCGCCGCCAGCCGGCCACCCGCTCGTAGCAGTACACCGTCCAGATACCGGCGGCGAGCGCGGCGGACTTCGGCCCGGACCACTTCAGGATGCGGCCCATATGGGCCATCACCGCCAGGCTGACGTCCCGGTAGACGACGATCTCGGCCCGCGCGCACTCCCGCAGGATGCGCTGGATGGTGCGGCCGTGCCCGGCGCGGGCCAGCCGCAGCAGCTCCTCGTGGCAGTACGCGAGGTGGTTGTCCTCGTCATCGGAGATCATCCGGACCGCCCTGCCCAGCTCGGGGTGGTCGCCGAAGTACTTGGTGAGCATCAGCATCTGGCCGGAGGCACGCTCTTCGGTGACCCGGCTGTGGGACAGGTAGGTGATGATGTCGAGCTCGGTGAGCGGCTCCTCGCGGCGCAGCTTGTCGTGCGTCAGGCCGATG
This sequence comes from Streptomyces sp. NPDC001219, assembly GCF_053597915.1. Taxonomy (NCBI): domain Bacteria; kingdom Bacillati; phylum Actinomycetota; class Actinomycetes; order Kitasatosporales; family Streptomycetaceae; genus Streptomyces; species Streptomyces sp. NPDC001219. Next base: position 127,873 of record NZ_JBSFJF010000018.1, read on the forward strand.
CCCCGCCGCTCCAGCAGCGCGGTGTAGTCGGTCTCCACCGGGACCGGGGCCGGCGTCAGTCCGCGCCTGCGCATCAGGGCCTGGAAGATCCGGCCGTGTTTGTCCTCATCGGTGCCGTGCCGGGCGACCTTGGGCGCCATCGCGGCCATGGAGGCGGGCAGCAGCGCGGCAATCCGGCCGTTCTCCCAGCCGCCCTGGGCCTCGCCGCTGGCCGCGATGGAACAGAACAGACGGAAGGAGTCGTCGTTGTCGACGATCTCCTCGAAGAGACTTCGGGCCGAGAGCATCTATGCCACCTCCGAACGGACACACCCGTAAAGAAGAAGTCAAGTGGGGTGTTCCGTGAGCGGCAACCGGAGCGGCGGTCCGTTCGGTCGTTCGGGCGAGGCATGCCCCTGTCGCGGGCGTAACCCGGGTACCCGTGACCGCGTTGTGCTGCCTGACGGCCGTGGTGGGGAAGACCCCCGAGCCCCCACCACGGCCGCGGAGCCGCATCCGCCCGGCGCTCCGGGCGCCGGGCCGGGTACGGGCCGACGGGCCCGCACCCCTCGTGCCGTTACGCCAGACCGGCGCGCTCCAGGGCCTCGGTACCGGCCCGCAGCGACGCCAGCCGGTCCTCCAGGGTGAAGCCCGCCGGAGCCAGCGTCAGCGTGGTCACACCGGCCGCCGCGTAGGCCTGCATCCGCTCGGCGATCCGCTCCACGGAGCCGAGCAGCGTGGTCTGGTCGATCAGCCGCTCAGGGATCGCGGCGGCGGCGCCCTCCTTGTCGCCGGACAGGTACTTGCCCTGGATCTCGGCGGCTTCCTTCTCGTACCCCATGCGCTGGGCGAGCTGGTTGTAGAAGTTCTGCTTCGGGCTGCCCATGCCGCCGACGTACAGGGCGGTGTACGGGCGGAACATGTCGGCCAGCGCGCTGACGTCCTTGTCCGCTCCGACGGCCAGCGGCAGCGTCGGGCAGACGTCGAAGCCGTCCAGCGTCTTGCCCGCCTTCTCGCGGCCGGCCCGGAGGTGCGCGATGGCGGTCTCCTCCAGGTGGTCGGCCGAGGGGAAGATCAGCAGCGCGCCGTCGGCGATCTCACCGGTCTGCTGGAGGTTCTTGGGGCCGATCGCGGCGATGTAGAGCGGGATGTGCTCCCGCTGCGGGTGCACGGTGAGCTTCAGCGGCTTGCCCGGACCGCCCGGCAGCGGCAGGGTCCAGTGCTCGCCCTCGTAGGAGAGCCGCTCGCGCGACATCGCCTTGCGGACGATGTCCACGTACTCGCGGGTGCGCGCCAGCGGCTTGTCGAACTTGACGCCGTACCAGCCCTCGGACACCTGCGGCCCCGAGACACCGAGCCCCAGCCGGAACCGGCCTCCGGAGAGGGAGTCCAGGGTCGCCGCCGTCATCGCGGTCATCGCGGGGGCGCGCGCCGGGATCTGGAAGATCGCCGAACCGATGTCGATCCGCTCGGTCTGGGCCGCGACCCAGGAGAGCACGGTGGCGGCGTCGGAACCGTAGGCCTCCGCGGCCCAGCAGACGGAGTAGCCGAGGCGGTCGGCCTCCTGTGCCACCGCGAGATTGTCGGAGTCCATCCCGGCGCCCCAGTAGCCGAGGTTGATGCCAAGCCTCATGCCGCTCCCCTTACCCATCAGTAACGTCGCTGTTGCGGGGACTGTAGCCCCCGGCCGCGCCGGCTGTCATCGGCGGGTTGTCCACAGGTCCCCTGACGGCGGCTTTCGCCCAGTAATCTCAAGGCCCATGGAGCAAAGGCACCTCGGCCGTACGGGCCTGCGCGTCACCCGCCTCGGGCTCGGCACCCTGACCTGGACCCGTGACACGGACGAGCAGGAAGCCGCCGACCAGCTCAAGGCGTTCTGGGAGGCCGGCGGCAGTCTCGTGGACACCGCCGACATCTACGCCGACGGCGGCGCCGAATACCTCCTGGGCAGGCTGACGGAGGAAGTGGTGCCGCGCGAGGACCTGGTGATCGCCACCAAGGCCGGCAGCGTCCTGGAGGCGGACCGCAGAGTCGACGGCTCCCGGCGCCATCTCCTCGCCGCCCTGGACGCCTCCCTGGAGCGGCTCGGCACCGACTACGTCGACCTCTGGCAGCTGCACGCCTTCGATCCGCACACACCGCTGGAGGAGACGCTGCAGGCCCTCGACCTCGCCGTCGCCAGCGGCCGGGCGCGCTATGTGGGGCTGTCGAACTTCTCCGGCTGGCAGCTCGCCAAGGCAGGCACCTGGCAGCTCGCGGCGCCCGGGGTGCGCAACCGGCTCGCGAGCGCGCAGATGGAGTACTCCCTCCTCCAGCGCGGCATCGAGCGGGAGGTGCTGCCCGCGGCGCGCGATCTCGGGATCGGCCTGCTGCCGTCGTCACCGCTCGGCCGGGGGGTGCTGACCGGGAAGTACCGCCATGGGACACCCGCCGACTCCCGTGGTGCCTCGGACCATCTGGCGGCGTTCGTCGCGCCCTATCTCGACGAGACGGCGAGCCGGGTCGTCGAAGCGGTCACCACCGCCGCCGACGGACTGGCCGTCACCCCGCTCCAGGTCGCGCTCGCCTGGGTCCGCGACCGCCCCGGAGTCACCGCGCCGGTGCTGGGCGCCCGCACAGCGCAGCAGCTCAGAGCCGCGTTGTCAGTGGAGACCCTTAGTCTTCCTGACGAGATCCGCCGGGCGCTGGACGATGTTTCGGCGCCGGTGCACCACTACCCCGATCACGACTGGAGCACGCTGTGAGTACCGACCGCCTCGCCGGCGAAACCCCGCCCGGGCAGGAGGCCGCACCCGGCACCGCGGAGGCCCAGACACCCGAGGACGCGGCGGCACAGGCAGGCGCGCCGGCGCCCGGCGACGACGCGGCGGTGAACGACAGGACGGCCGCTACCCCTGGAACGGAGTCCGAGACTCCGGCTGCCGGTGCGGAGCAGGAGTCCGGGACGGTGGACGAGGTTCCGGGTTCCGGTGCGGGGTCCGGCGTGCCGGCTTCGGGGGCGGGGTCCGCGACCCCGGCTTCCGGAGCGGAGCCCTCAACCCCGGCCCCTGGTGCGGAGTCCGGCACCCCGGCTTCGGGAGCGGAGGCCGAGGACGGAACCGCGGCCCCCGGTGCGGCGAAGGGGAGCGCGGGCTCCGGGGCGGCCAAGGCGACCGCGGAGGCGCTGGCGGCTGCGGTGCGGGCCGTGGAGAGCGGCGAGCGCCCGGCCGCCTCGTTCTTCAACGAGGCCCCCCGACCCGCCAAACCGGCCACCCCCGCCACGCGGCCGCCCGAGGGCACCCCGCAGGGCGGGCCCGCGGGCCCGGGCCCGGCGACGGCCCGGCCGCACACCGCACCGGAGTCCGGCGGTCCGGCCCGTCCGGGCGGCCCGGACCACGGCGCCGCCCCGGTCCCGGCCCCCGCACCGGCAGCCGCCGGCCCCGCCCCCGCTCCCCGGCCCGCCACGCCAACCGCCCCCGGAGCTGAGGGCGTACGGCAGGTGCTCGCGGCGGGCGGTGCCCCCGAGACGCTGGCCGAGCGGGCCGCCGAGGTGCTGGGCGAGCGCGCCGCCGAGGCGCTGAGCGAGGACCCCTGGCTGCTGCTCGGTGTGCCCGGGGTACGCCCGGAGCAGGCCGACGGCTTCGCCCGTGCGCTGCTCGGCCCCGACTGCGGACCGGGCGACCCACGGCGCGCACAGGCGCTGGTCGGCTGGCTGCTGGAACAGGCCGCGCTGGCGGGCCACTCCGCACTGGAGGCCTCCGCACTGCGCGCGGCCCTCGCCCAGCGCGCGGTGCCCGACCCCGACGACGCCCTTCAGTCCGCCATCGCCGACGGTGCGGTGCTGGTCTTCCAGGACGCGATCGAGGAGCCGGGCCGTCCGCGTCCGGCCGCGGGCGAGGACGAGGACGAGGCGGAGCAGCCGGTCCGTGTCCTGCTCGGCCTGGACCGTTTCGCGATGGCCGAGGAGAGCGTCGCCGACGGTCTGGCCCGCCTGCTCAACACCTTCGCGGCGGTGGCGGAGCCGGCCCAGGACGACCCGGCGGCGGCCGGGACCGCCGGGGCCACGGCCGACGCGGAGCCGGCCGACGGCGACGAGGACGCCGCCGCCACGGAGAGCACCCCCACCGGGGAGCACACCACCGGCGCCCCCACCGACGGCGACACGGTCCCCCGGCCCGCGCGGCCCACCGCCGCCGCCTGGGAGGCCGCGGCGGCCGCCGCGCCGTCGCCGTCCGCAGCGGAGCTCATCCGTGCCGCCGCGCAGCACGGCCTGGTGGCCCACACCGGCGCGGAGGCGGCCCGCGCCGAGCCGGCCGCGCTGATCGCCGCGGCCCGCTCGCTGGGGCTGCGCGCCTTCGGCGCCACCCACACCGAGAACGGCCGCCGTCGCCTGGCCGCCCACCTCACCGAGGCCGCGCCCGGCACCCCGGCCACGGGCTCCCCGGACCCCGCGACGGCGGCGGTGACGGTCTCCGGCCTGCTGTCCGGCCGGCAGGGCCCGGGACGGGACGCGGACGGCGCCCTCGCGCTCGATCTGCTGGTCGTGCTGGACGCCCCGCAGCTGGACCTGGAGACCGCCGCGCTGCTCGTCGAGTCGCTGACCGACGGGACCCGGCTGGTGCTCAGCGGCGACCCGGGCGTGCTGTGGTCCGCCGGTCCCGGCCGGCTGTTCGCCGATCTGCTGGCGTCCCGTTTCTGTCCGCAGATCGCCTCCCGCACCCCGGACTTCGGCCCCGTCGGCGAGCTGGTGTCGGGCATCGGCATCGGGGAGCTGAGCCAGGTCGAGGCGCCCGGCAAGGAGGTGGTGATCGTCCCGGTGCGGGACGCCGGTGAGGCGGTGCACCGCACCGTCCAGCTGGTCGCCGACTCCGTGCCCCGGGCGCTCGGCGTCCCCGCGGACCAGACGCAGGTCATCACGGTCGGCCACGGCGGCGCGGCCGGCACCCGCGCGCTCAACGCCGCCCTCAAGGAACGGCTCAATCCCGGCCCCGGCCGGTTCGGCGGCTTCGACCCCGGCGACCGGGTGGCCTACGCCCCGGCGCCCGGCCGCACGGTGCCCGGCAGCGTCACCGGCGCGGACGCCGCCGGGCTGCATCTCGACTGCGACGGCACCGCGGTCGTGGTGCCGCGCGAGCAGGTCGGCACGGGCGCCGTACGCCACGGCTGGGCGCTCACCGCCCATCAGGCGGCCGGCACCCGCTGGCCCGCCGCGGTGGTCGTGCTGCCCGGGGACGCCACCGGCGGGCTGACCCGCGCCTGGGTCTACACCGCCTTCAGCCGCGGCGAGCGGCATCTGTCGGTCGTCCAGGGCGCCGACCAGGCGCTGGCACGGGCGGTCGCCGAGGTCCCCGTGAAGGAGCGCACCACCCGGCTGCGCAGCCTGCTCCAGCAGAGCGTGCAGACCACCGAGGACCCCGCGGCCGGCTGAGCCCGCGGGCCCGGCTCCCCGCCGGACGGCCCGTACGCCGCTGCCCCGGCCCGTCGCAGAACCTCGCGACGCGCCGGGGCAGCGGCGCACACCGGCCACGACGCCGCTCCCCAGCCGGGCCCCGCGGTCAGA